>DAOVGU010000043.1 GCA_030672255.1 bacterium | reverse complement strand
CTCTCTTTGTTGGCATTCCCCTCTGTGTCTCCCCACAAGTGGGGAGACACATTATCCGGAGTAGCACTGCTTGCAGTGCTGAAGTAGCAGTCCCTGCGGAAGCAGAGCTTGCTCTGCGCGAGACAAGTCTCGCTACTCCATAGTCATCTCTTAACGTAGTTTACTTTATTGAAAAAATTATACCTCAAAATGAAGCTTTTTGTCAATTATTCTACATTTTTTCGGGAGCAGAAATTCCTAAGAGGGACAGCCCATTTCTTAAAATAATTCCCACTCCTTTTGTCAACCACAACCTCGCTCTGGTTAAATCCCCGGTTTTTGTTACAATCCTGAATTTGTTATAATAACTGTGGAAATCTCCGGCCAATTCTTGCAGGAAACTTAAGATTGGCTGAACCTGAAGAGTTTTTCCAGATGTCTCTATCAAATAGGGGAATCGGAATAAGAAACGCAAGATATTTAATTCCTCCTTTTCTTTAAGGGAGGAAAGGCAAGAAAGTTTGATTCTCCCCTCGCAGGAAATTCCTTTCTCCCTGGCGAATTTCATAATGCTGCAGATCCTGGAATGAGCATACTGAATGTAGTAAGCGGGATTTTCTGAGGAATTTTTCTTGGCCAATTCCAGATCAAAGTCAAGATGGCTCTGCGACTTTCGAGAAAGAAAGAAGTACCTGGCGACATCGGCTCCTACCTCTTTAATTAATTCTCGCAAGGTAATAAATTCTCCCTTTCTGGTAGACATCGATAATTTCTTTTTTCCCTGATAAAGGGTAGTTAATTGGACAATGATGATCGAGAGAGAGTGGGAGGGATGGCCTAAAGCAATAAGGGCACCCTTTAATCTTGGAATATAGCCATCGTGGTCTGGTCCAAAAAGATTGATGAGGGAATGATACCCTCTTTCATACTTGTTTTGATGGTAGCCGATATCAGGAGCAAGGTAGGTATAAGCACCATTCCTCTTTTGTAGAACCCGATCCTTTTCATCACCAAAAGAAGTGGACTTAAACCAGGCTGCTCCATCCCTTCGGTAAAGGTATCCTTTTTCTTCAAGTTGGCTGAGAGCCTTTTTGACCTCAGAGCTCTGGCGCAATTTTTCTTCACTAAACCATGAGTCAAAATGGACTTTAAAATCAGAGAGATCCTTCTTGATTTCGGATAGAATCTTATTTGCCGCAAGGTGCGAGAAAAAGTCTTTCTCTTTAGCCAAGAGTTTGTCCTTATATTTGTCTTTTAGCTCCCTGGCAATGGTTTTAAGATAGTCGCCAAAGTAACCATCAGCCGGGATTGAGAAAGGAAGCCCTAAAATTTCTCTATATCGGGCTAAAAGAGATTCGCCCAAAAGATCAATTTGACTTCCAACATCATTAAGATAATATTCTTTAGTAACCTGATATCCATTTGCGGAAAGGATCTTAGCTATTGCTTCTCCTAAAGCCGCCTGGCGACCGTGAGCAATAGTAAGAGGACCGGTAGGATTGGCACTGACAAATTCAACCAGAATTTTCTTCCCTTTTCCGGCTTGGGAAGAACCAAATTTCTCACCTTTCTCCAGAACCCAGGAAAGAACCTGATAAAGAAATTCTTTTTTTAGAAAAATGTTGATAAAACCCGGTTCTCTCACTTCTACCTTCTCTATTAGTTCTACTTCTTTTAAACTTTCTGCCAAGATATTTGCCAATGTCATCGGTCTTTTCTCGCTCTTCAGTTGTAAAGCGATATTTGTGGTAAGATCTCCAAATTGTGACGCTACAGAAAGGGAAAGGGGAACCTTTTTAGGAATAGGCGACTTTAAAAGGTTTTTGGCTTCCAATCCTTCTATCCCTTTTTCCAAAGAAAGAGTTATCTTCTGCTTCATTTTTTTATTTTTTCGAATAATTCATCAACTCGCTGAAGATCCTCTATCCTCTCATCCAATTTGAAGCTAATTTCAGGGACTTTTCTAAGGCGAAGAACCTCAGCCAATCTTTTGCGGATAAATCTCCTCGCGCTCAATAGAATCTTTAGGCTTTTTTTTGATGCTCTATCACTCCCAGCGGTAATAAAGATTGTGGCGTAACTTAAATCCTTGCTCACCTTCACTCTCGTGATGGTGACAAGACCAATCCGCGGATCCTCCAATTTAGATTGGATGATCTTGCTTAAATTCTGCTGGATGATCTTTTCAATCCTTTCCGCCCTTTGATAACTCATAATATACTACCAAGATTTTACCATAGATTGGAGAGGATAACAATATTGCCTTCTCTGTGAGATTATGGTAAAATGAACGCATGAAGAAAGAGGCTCTGGTCAAGCAGATCGAGGGTGTCCTGCTTTTTGCTCTAACAGCTTTTCTTGTTCTTATTTTTTCCTCCTACTCTAAATATGACCCCTGCTTTGAATTTGCGAAGGTTTCATTCCCCGCCTCCAGCAGTATCCATAACCTGGGAGGTCTTGCTGGTGCCTATCTCTCCGGACTATTGCTCTTTCTTTTAGGAATGGGCTGTTATTCTCTTCCTTTGCTCACCGGGCTTATGGGTGTGCATAAGATCTGGGGGAAGGAGAGATTTTCTCTCAAACTTAATCTTTCTGGCGCTCTTCTTCTCATGTTAAGTATCTCTACTCTCTTATCACTGACAGTAAAGACAACAGGTGTATACCTTTCGGGAGGGATTTTAGGGTTCTGGTTTTCGGAAAGCCTCTCAGAGCTACTTGGTAAGCAGGGCTCCCTGGTTCTTGTGATTTCTCTTGTTGCTATTGGATTACTTCTCTCCCTTGGATTTGTCTTCCAGGAAAGTTTCCATTTTTCTCTTTCTTTGTTCCGGAGACGGAGAAAGAAAATTATGGGACTTGGTGTGAAAAGGCGAAAAAGAGAGCCTCTTCATAAAATTAAACCCCCCGCTACTTCTGATAGGGGGCAAAAAAAAGAAGGAGGCTTTAATTTACCCTCCCTTTCTCTTTTGCAAGAGCCGGGACTGAAGGTAGAAGGAAAGGAAAGGGCCGATTTAGAAAGATATGCTAAAGTCATTGAGGAAACGATCTCCGATTTTAACTTAGAGGCAAAGGTTACCGAGATAAGCCAGGGTCCGGTAGTGACAATGTATGAATTGAAATTGGCTCCTGGGATTACCCCCCACCGGATTGTGGGACTATCTGATAATATTGCGATGGCTTTGAAAGCACCAAATGTGCGTATTATTGCTCCTCTCCCGGGAAAATCAACGGTGGGAATAGAAGTGCCAAATCGAAAAGCAACATTGGTCTATCTTAAGGAAATTTTGCTCTCCCCAGAATTCAAAGCTCTCTCTTCCAAACTGTCCCTATGTCTGGGAAAGGATATTTTGGATAAGCCGCTTTTGGCAGATTTAAAGGCGATGCCCCATCTTCTTATTGCCGGGGCGACCGGCTCAGGAAAGACAGTTTGTATTAACTCCGTAATTGTCTCTCTGCTTTTCCAAAATCGTCCCGGAGAGCTGAGGTTTTTAATGATTGACCCGAAGATGGTAGAATTGATTCCTTATAACAATATCCCTCATTTACTTTTACCAGTGATCACCAATAAGGAAAATTCGGTAAGAGCATTAAAGTGGTTGGTAGGCGAAATGCAGCGTCGCTACAATCTTTTCTCGGAAAAAAAAGTTAGGAATATTGCCGGGTATAATGAGAAGGCAGAAAAAGATGATTTGCTCTTTTATATTGTCGTCATCATCGATGAATTAGCCGACCTGATGCTCATCGCGCGGAATGAAATTGAAAATAGTATTATGCGTCTTTCCCAGTTAGCGAGAGCGACGGGCATCCATCTCATCTTAGCAACCCAGAGGCCATCGGTAAATGTGATTACCGGAGTGATTAAGGCAAATCTTCCCACCAGAATTTCATTTCAGGTCTCCTCCAAGGTTGATTCGCGCACAATTTTAGATATGAATGGAGCCGAAAAACTATTGGGGAGGGGAGATATGCTTTTTCTTTCCTCCACAACTTATAGGCCAATTCGCGCTCAGGGTAGTTTTGTCTCCGATGCTGAGATTGAGGGGGTCTGTAATTTCTTGAGGAGCCAGGGAGAGCCCTCCTATTTCCCGGAAATTTTAGAGGAGGAAAAGGAAAAAATAATTGGAGAAAAAAAGGATTCTCTCTTTGAAGAGGCGGTAAAAATAGTCGCAGAATCCCATTTAGCCTCCATATCCTATCTGCAAAGGAGGTTGCGCATTGGATTCAATCGTGCCGCCAGACTCATTGAAGAGATGGAGGCCGAGGGTATTGTGGGTCCATACCGGGAAGGCAAACCAAGGGAGATATTGAAGAAATGACACGACCCCGTATTAAATACGGGGGTCATTCCTGCCCCTTCCTGCGGAAGCAGGAATCATCGCAGGGGTAAACTTAGCAGGAATCTAAAGACTGGATTCCCGATTACTCGGGAATGACAGGGCTGAACGGGCTTCGCAATGACTTCGGTTGACAATTAGCTAAGAATAGAGCTACAATATGACACGAAGTGACCCTTTGGGTCAACTTTACCATGAATGCAAAGGAACTTATAAATGCTCTTGATTATTTAGAAAGGGAGAAAGGAATTGACCGGGATACTCTGATTAGCTCCATTGAAAAGGGACTTCTCTCTGTCTTCCGCAAGAGAACCAATATGGAAAGTGGCGTTAGCCTTCATCTTGATGCAAGAACAGGTGAGATTGCCTTTTTCGATCAAGAGGGAAGGAGAATGTCTATTTCCGCTTTCCCTTTAGACAGAATTTCCGCTCAATCTGCCAAACAGGTTATTATCCAACAATTGCGGGAAGCGGAAAAGGAGGCAACATTTCAGGAGTTTAAAAAGAGAGAAGGAGAACTCGTGAGTGCTATTGTTGAGCGATATGAGCTAAAAGGACTCCTGGTTACCATTGGAAAGGCAGATGCGATCTTTCCTCACGAGCATCTTTTACCCCGAGAGCATTACCGAAGAAGAGAGAGAATCCGGGGTTATCTCTTGGAGGTAAAAAGGAGATCTAAAGAGCCTCCAGTAATTCTTTCTCGAACACACCCTGATTTTATCAAACTTTTATTCAAAGAGGAAATTCCTGAGATAAAGGATGGGATTATAGAGATAAAAGCAATAGCGAGATACCCGGGAGAATGTACCAAAATCGCTGTGGCCTCTAAGAATGAAAGGATAGACCCGGTAGGAACATGTATTGGTGTGAAAGGTTCCAGAATCAAAATGGTTCTTAAAGAATTAGGTGGAGAAAGGGTCGATGTCATCCGCTGGAATGAAGACCCTGAGATTTTCATTACCAATGCTCTGGCTCCTGCTAAATGTGAAGAGATCAGGGTAGATCCTGCTAAAAAGGAAGCTTTGGTGATTCTTCCCGATGAGCAGCTCTCTTTAGCCATTGGGAAAAAGGGCCAGAACGTAAAATTAGCGGCCAGACTTTCCGGTTATAAGATCAATGTTAAGAGTCGCACGGCGATAAGAGAGGAGGCCTTACCGGCAGTTGTGGTGCTACCAGGAGTTGGAAAGAAGACCGCCGAATCCTTAAGCAGAGTGGGCCTTTCTTCCATTAAGGAATTGGCAGAGGCAGGAATCTCTATTCTTTTAAAGATCGAGGGGATTGGAAAGAAGAAAGCAGAAAAAATCATTAAAGCCGCCAAAGAAGCAATAAGTGAAACCACAGATACACGCAGATGAACACAGATAACAGTATTGCTGTCATTGCGAGGAGTGAAACGACGTGGCAATCCTTTATTTTTTGAAATTGCGGAGTTTATCCCGAGCGAGATTGCGTCGCTTTCGCTCGCAATGACACGCGAGGGACCTCGCTCGCAATGACCTTGGGTCAATTTTTAATTTTCCTCATCTGTGTATATCTGTGTTAATCTGTGGATAAAAATAGAAAAATGAGGGTTTACGAATTAGCAAAGAAAAAAAAGGTCTCAAGCAGAATTCTCTTAAAAATTATGAAAGAGTTAGGGATTAAAGGGAAGGTTGCTGCCAGCTCCCTTTCAACGGGAAATATTGAGAGGATTTCTTCTCATTTCAAAGAAAAAAAACCCCCCATCTCGTCCACAGGACGAGAGCTCTCCTCTTTTGTTCCCCGAGCCCCGATCATCACTCTGATGGGTCATGTAGACCATGGCAAGACCTCTATTTTAGATACCATCAGAGAGAGCCGGCTGATAGCAGCCGAGTATGGGGAAATAACTCAGCATATTGGCGCTTATCGGGCCAAAGTGAATGAAAGAGAACTAGTCTTTCTGGACACACCAGGACATGAGGCCTTTGCCGCAATGCGCGCCCGAGGGGCCCAGGTAACAGATTTGGTCCTGCTTGTTGTCGCTGCTGATGACGGAGTAATGCCCCAAACGGTTGAGGCAATCGACCACTGCAGAGAGGCAAAAGTTCCTGTTGTCGTAGCGATCAATAAGATAGATAAATCCAATACCAATATCGAAGCGATAAAGAAGGAATTGGCAAAATTAGATCTTGCCCCTGAGGAGTGGGGCGGTAAGACCATCTTTGTAGAGACCTCTGCCAAGACAGGGGCTGGGATTAAAAAGCTATTGGAGATGTTACATTTAGAAACAGAGATGCTTGAATTAAAGGCTGACCCCAAGAAATCAGGAGAAGGCGCAATCATTGAAGCAAAGATGGATAAGAGAGAAGGCAAGAGCATTAGCGTTATTGTGAAGGATGGAACAATTAAAGTTGGAGATAATTTTATTGCCGGAGGTACTTTTGGCAGGGTAAGAGCATTGATTAATGAGGAGGGAAAGAATTTGAAGGAAGCAGGGCCCTCTACACCGATAAAGATTCTTGGCGCTGAATCTCTTCCTTTACCCGGTGACGCTTTTAGGGTAGTAGATTCAACATCAAAAGAAATTATTGAGAAGAAAAAATTGCCTGCGCAAAAAGAATTAAAAAGAAGAGCACCGGCTCGCGTTACCCTGGAGGAGTTCTTCGGGGAAATTAAAAAAGAGCAGAGAAACGAACTGAAGTTGATTATTAAGGGGGATGTAGTTGGTTCGGTCGAGGCGGTAAGCGAATCTTTGAAAAAACTAAAAGTCCAGGAGATTGAAATAAATATCATCCACCAGGCTACCGGTGGAATTAATGAATCCGATATTATGCTCGCCTCGGCGAGTAATGCAATCATTATCGGGTTCAATATCCCTCTCGAAACTAAAATGAAAGAATTGGCCAAAAGGGAAGGAATAGACTTGAGAACATATCGGCTTATCTATGATGTGATTGACGATGTTAAAAAAGCTATTAGTGGTCTCCTTAAGCCAAAGGAGATAGAAGAAACTATTGGAGAGGCAGAGATTCGCCGGATCTTCACCCTCTCCAATGGTCGGGCGGTTGCCGGCTGCCTGGTTACTAAAGGAAAGGTTCTCAGAGGTGGCAAGGTCCGGCTTATGAGAGAAGGAAAGATTATTCATCAGGGAAGGATGAGTTCTCTGCGGCGCTTCAAGGATAATGTCAAAGAGGTGGCAACAAACCACGAATGCGGAATCCAATTAGAAGATTTTAATGATTTCAAGGCAGGGGATCTTTTTCAGATTTACCAGATAAGGAAGATTGTTAAAGAGGTATAATTCTTCAGCGTGAGAATAGTTAAAGTTAAAAATATCAAGATTGGGGGTAAAAATCCTTTCTGCCTTATTGCGGGTCCCTGTGTTATTGAAGGGAAGAAAATCACCTTTGAGGTAGCAGAAAGGCTAAAGGAAATAACGGAAAAATTAAAGATTCCTTTTATCTTTAAATCCTCCTATGATAAGGCAAATAGGACTTCTCTTAATTCCTATCGTGGTCCTGGTTTAAAAAAAGGGTTGGAAATTCTTTTTCAAATTAAACAAAAATTACAAATCCCTGTCCTTTCCGATGTTCACTGCAGGCATGATATTGATGAGGCAGCCAAGATCCTTGATGTCATTCAGATTCCGGCATTGCTTTCTCGGCAGACCGACCTTATCCTGGAAGCAGCCTCAACGGGAAAGGTAATCAATATTAAAAAGGGGCAGTTTCTCTCTCCCTGGGCAGTAAAAAATATTATTGGAAAAGTAATCTCCACCGGAAATAGAAATATTCTTATTACCGAAAGGGGGACTTTTTTTGGTTACCATAATCTGGTTTCAGATTTTAGGGCTCTTCCGATTATGCGAAAGTTCGGCTACCCGGTGATCTTTGATGCCACACATTCTGTTCAGTATCCGGCCGGAGATGCTCCTTTCTCTTCTGGAGCCTCTGAGTTTGTCCCTTATTTAGCCCAGGCAGCGGTGGCAGTTGGTTGCGATGGTCTGTTTTTGGAGGTGCATAAAAATCCAAGAGATGCACTTTGTGATGGACCAAATATGTTAGCCTTAAAGGACCTGCCCGGCTTACTCAAGGTAGTAAAGAAAATTGACAAATTAATCAAGAAAACTTCGTAACCAACACCCTCCCTTCTATCCCCTCCCCTTGAGGGAAGGGAGGGGGTTAAAATATGAAAGTCAACAACAGCAGTCCTCTAAAGTTAGCCAAAGAGGTCATTCGTCTGGAGGCGAAAGCGCTTTATTCCCTTATCCCCAGAATTGATAGAAGATTTATCAGGGCGGTCAACCTTCTGGCTTCCTGCAAAGGCAGGGTTGTTGTTACGGGAATGGGGAAAAGCGGTATTATTGGGAGAAAGATTGCTGCCACCTTAGCCAGTACGGGCACCCCCTCCCTTTTTCTTCACCCGGGAGAGGCTATCCATGGCGATCTGGGAATGATAATTAAGGATGATCTGCTTTTGGCGATCTCCAATTCCGGGGAGACAGAAGAGATTATCAAGATTCTGCCTTACCTCAAAAGGACCGGTGTCAAAATTATTGGATTAACCGGGGATAGCTCCTCGCGATTGGCGAGAGCAAGTGAGGTGGTCTTGAATGTTGGAGTAGAAAGGGAGGCTTGCCCTTTTGGGCTTGTTCCTACCACAAGCACTACCGCAATTTTAGCTATGGGTGATGCTCTTGCGATGGCTCTTATAGAAAAAAAGGGGGTCTCGAGGAAGGATTTTGCTCTCTATCATCCCGGGGGAAACTTAGGAAAGCGTTTATTGTTTCGGGTAAAGGATGTGATGCATACGGGCAAAAGGATGCCTATTGTTTCCATTACCGCCTCCCTAAAAGAGGCTATTGTGGAAATTAATAATAAAGGTTTTGGTTTCACTCTAATCGTTGATAAGAAAGAGAGATTGACTGGCATTATTACCGATGGCGACCTGCGAAGACTGCTAATTAAAGGGCCTGATGTGCATGAGGCGAAGGTCACCGACTGTATGACCAAAAATCCCTTAACCATTGGAAAGGAAGCTTTAGCGGCTCAGGCGATAACAACAATGGAAAAAAGAGCAATCACCGCCCTTGCCATAATCAATAGTCGAAGAAAACCAATCGGGATTGTGCATCTACATGATCTTTTGGGAAGAAAGGACCTGCGGCTTGAATACTAATTATAAGGCAAAGCAAGCTTTGCCACTACATAAACAAAATAAATATGTAGTTGCCGAGCTTGCTCGGCTAAGTTCATGAAGAAGGCAAATCTGCAAAAACGTGCGAGGAAAATAAGGTTGTTCTTGACCGATGTCGACGGAGTTCTTACCAATGGTTCTCTAATTTATGGAAATAATGGAATGGAAGCAAAGGTTTTCAATGTCACCGACGGTGTGGGGATGGTTCTCTTGAGGTTTGCAGGTATCAAAACTGGAATTATTACCGCTAAATATTCTTCGGCTACAGAAAAAAGAGCTAAGGAGATGGGTGTAACTGAGCTCTATCAGGGGATTTTAAATAAAGGAGCCATCCTTGATAAACTTCTTAAAAAGTATAAACTGAGTGCCGAAGAGATTGCCTATATTGGAGATGATTTAGCCGATATTCCTGTTTTAAAAAAGGTGGGTCTTTCAGCCACTGTTCCCAATGCTCCGGCTGAGGTTAAGAGAATGGCCATTTACATTACTAAACAATTAGGTGGGAAGGGAGCGGTGAGAGAAGTGGTCACCTTTATCTTAAAGAGCCAGAGAAAACATAAAAAAGCAATAAAAGAATTTTTCTCCCAAATCCAAAGATGAAAAAGTTTATCCTTATTATATTTTCTCTCCTTTTCCTTTCTTGCCAGCAGAAGACCACTACAGATTCCCGCTCTTTTTCAGAAGGGGAAAAAGTAGAAAAATTCTCCCTCTCCCATAGTGATAAATCGGAGGAATGGAGAGTGTTAGGGAAAACTGCGACGATCTCCCCGGATCGAAAAAAGACCTCTATAACCAACCCCAAACTTACCATCGGCGCAGGAAAGAGCAAGGTTCTTACTTTGCAGACAGCTGAAGATGGAGTTGCTGAATTCACTGTTGACGAGCAAACGAAGAGAATTAATTCTCTCACCGCTACTAAGGAAGTTGTGATTGTCCAGAAGGACGAAAAGGGGAGAATAGTATTTAAATCAACCTCCGAAAAAGCGGTATATGAGGGGAAGGAAAGGGTGGTAATCCTTACCGGAAATCCTATTGTCCAACAGGGAAAAAATAAATTCCGGGGGGAAATTATCCGCTATTTTGTTGATCAGGGTAAAATTGTTGTTACCGGAAAGGTGAGGGGGACTACTTTTCCGGAAGAAGAGGAAGAATAATTGATGATGTTGCCCTTTTTTCAGAAGTGTGGTATCGTCTTTGTTATTGTTTTCTCTTCATTACTGTCCTTTTCCTATCCGGCCGATAAAGATTATGAGGTTTCGGTCTATATAAATAAAGAAAGAAGAACAAGGGAGTTACCTCTTGAAGAATATATCTGCGGAGTTCTTAAGGGTGAGATTTCCTCTAAATGGTCTATAGAAGCCCTGAAAGCTCAAGCCGTAGTAGCTCGTACCTATACATTTAATCAGATAGAGAAATATGGAGGGAAAAATTATCGCCTGGATGATTCCATATTTAACCAGGTCTATCAGGGTGGTGATGTCCCCCTTAAAATTTTGCAAGCGGTAAGAGCCACAGAAAAAGAAGTCGTTATTTATCAAGGGAAATTAGCGAGAGTCTTTTATCATTCCAGCTCCGGGGGGCATACGGCTGATGTTCAGGATGTATGGCCAAGCAGTGATAATTTGCCTTATCTTCGAGGAGTGGATGATCATGATTATTCCTGTGGTCCTGAAAAGTATTATCCCTGGTTTCGTACTTTTGATCTGGAGACTCTTTCCAAAAAATTCTCTGGTCTGGGAAAAATTGAGAATCTAAAAATACGGAAAAGGGATAAGTCGGGAAGAGTCAAAGAGATGATAACCTTTGGAGAAGGGAGGAACCATAAATTGACAGGAAAAGAATTTCGTCATATTATGAATCTTCATTTAAACCAAACCCATAAAAACTATTTTCCCAGCGCCCTTTTCAGTCTAAAGATCAAAAACAACCTTGTGATATTCAAGGGAAAAGGCTCAGGACATGGGGTGGGTCTTTCCCAGTGGGGGGCTAAGAAAATGGCAGAAGAGGGAGCCTCCTATGAGGAAATCTTAGAGCATTACTTCCCGGGTACTGAAGTTGGGAGAGTAATCCTAAAATGAAATTCAGAATTAGAAGTACCGGGATGAAGTTAAGCCAACCCATCTCCAATTACTTAACAAAGAAAATACAGAGATTAGAAAAGTATCTTGACTTCGACAATACCAGCGCTGAAATCAATCTTGATGTGGAAGGATATAGGCAGACCACCGAAATTATCATTTACTCTGAGAAGAAAACCATCGTGGCTAAGGAGACAAGTCCAGAGATCTATCAATCTATCGATAAAGTGATGGATAAGCTAGAAAAGCAATTAAGAAAGGAGAAGGAGAAAAGAGGAAGATGAAAATTATTGATTTTTTGAAGGAAGGAGCAATCATTCCTGATTTAAAGAGCACCGATAAGGAAGGAGTAATAGAGGAATTGGTGGCCCTGTTAGAGAAAGGGGGGGAGGTTACCGACAAAGAAAAAATTGTGGAGATAATACTGGAGAGGGAGAAATTGGGTAGTACCGGCATTGGTCAGGGAATTGCTGTTCCCCATGCCAAGACCGATCAGGTGAGAGAAATTGTTATCGCTTTTGGACTTTCTCAAAAAGGGGTTAACTTTGAGTCCTTAGATGAGGAGCTGGTCTATATTATCTTTTTAGTTTTAGCACCAGTTGAGGCCACCGGAGTGCATCTTAAGGTCTTAGCTAAAATTGCGCGACTCCTGAAGGATAAGGTCTTTCGCAATTCTCTAAAGGCTTGCGAAAGGGAAGCCAGGGCAATCTTCCAGGTAATTAAGGAAGAGGATGAGAAAAACCCTTAAGGAGAGACTCAGGAAATTTCTTAGGCGGCACGCTTAATTTCCCCAGCGAGGAAATTTTCGCTCT
>DAOVGU010000057.1 GCA_030672255.1 bacterium | reverse complement strand
AACTCAGCGTCACCTAATCGTCCACAATCAGTAAATTCCATATCGATTTTTCCGTCATCAATACCAAAAAAGACATTCCGATTATTCGGCTGAGCATTACTAACTCCTGGATAATTCATGATACTAAAATTAAATCCCTTTCGAGAATTAGAATCGAATTTGCTCATAATATCCCCCAAAATCTCATCGGTGTATTTCTCGGTATTGACCCATACGGCAATCGTGAAATTATTTGTGCCAAGATTTAAGGATTCACTGTTAGCTACCACAATTGAATTATCTCTTCCATTAAAACTTGCTGCAGCGTTTGGTGTTTTATCAACTCTCTCTGCTGTAAATTCTACACCATAATTTTTCTTCCCATGATTACCATTTCCGGAATAGTCTTGACAATCGCTTTCTAGTTTCCAATAACCGACAAGTCCTTGGTCTAAAGCTGTTTTACCAATATTGCTATTGTTCATCTTTAATTCCCCCCATTTCAACATTTTAGGTTTAAGATTTTTGCTGCATTTTTATATAAAATATTTTCTTTATCTTCTGCTCTTATTTCTGCAAATTCAATTCTCGCTTTTTGAGCCGGCACAGAATACAAAGGAGAATCTGTGCCAAATAATATCTTCTCAGAACTAACCTTCTGCACATACCATTCAAGCAATCCGCTCAACATTGATTTCATTGAGGAAGTGTCTGTATATATATTACCGGATTTTGCTCTCTGGATTGCTTCTAGATGCTTCGTAACGACTCCATCCTCACTGTAACCCATATGCGCTAATATTATCTTTACCTCAGGATATTTATTTGCGAGAGCCACAAAATCTTCCGGAAGGCATTCTGTGTCTCCGGAATGTGTAAGCACTGGTTTGTTCACTTTCGAAGCCAACTCAAATATATTGATACCATAATCTTTAATATTGTATTTATGACAGAAAGGATGTATCTTTATGCCTGCGCATTTTGAGTGTCTTGCAATGTTTTCCACCTGCCTTTCTGTATCAGGAACAAGCGGATTATAAGTTACCCATAACATTAGTCCCTTTTTATTCTTTATCTCATCGAGGCTAATTTTATTAAAGTAGAAAGCATCACCACCATTAGGCATAAAAGATTCAAGCCGGGAAACTGCGCTAACAGTAATTCCGCTTTTCTTTGCAATATTTAAAACATCATTAGACGATCCAGTTGCAAATGAGTTACTAATCCTTTTTGTTCCATTGTCATAAACTCCAAAGTGTGCATGAATATCTATAACCTTCATTTGCTCCATTCTTGGAAATATTTTTTACTAACACTACGAAGATGCTCTATGTCATTTTCAGACATCCAATGATGAGGTGGACGTATGTAACGCTTGCAGCGGAGGAACCCAACTGCTTCAGCACGACCCTTATCCCAAGCTGCATCAGAATAGTTACGATTCAACAGGGGCATTGTTCCCTCCAGGGTGAAACGAATAAATTTTTCCTGCTCTTTAATTGCCTCATCCCAATTCCCTTTCTGGCAAAGTTCAAATAGTTTTAAGCATGCCTTTGGCCAGCAGAGAGAAAATTCGCTGTGAACACCCTTGCTTCCCCAGATTGTAGCAGATACTAATATGCTTTCATTACCCACAAAATGATTCATTGGTAATCCTGAGCGAAGAACACTTATAACGGTGCCAATGTCAGAACTGCTGAATTTTGAACCGATAAGTGTGGGGGTTGTTTTCAAGATTTTCTCGTATTCCCTTTCAGTAAGAAAGCGTTTCGCTCGTGATGTGTTGTAATGAATAAGTGGTATCCCTTCAGCAGCATCTGCAACTGCCTTAAAAAAGTCCACTATCTCATCATCCGTAAGTCGCTGCCAGGGTGGCAATAAAACTTGAAGCCCATCCGGCTTTGAATTAGCGGAAACGGCTATCTTTACACGCTTAATAGTAGATTCTGTGCTCAAACCACCGCAGCCAATCTCGAGTAGAGTAGGATACTTAGCTATTTCCTCTAAAATTACATCAACCATCCACGAGAATTCTTTATCGTCTATAGCATACCATTCGCCTGTGCTCCCTGTCGTGTAGATACCGTGAACTCCAGATTCACAAAGTGCCCGAATGTCAGCACGGTAGTCGTTTTCGATAAATTCACCATTTTTATTCATAGCCATCGGTACACAAGAAAAAATTCCCTTTAAATTAGTAAGATTAAGCATTTTTCATCTCCTTTCTCCCCAACTCTTGCCATTATCTTTAGAGCAAACCATTACTGCTTTTAACTCCGAGTCCGTATGTGTATAGAAACGATGAATACCTAAAGTTCTTTGCGGAGCTTCCCGGAAACCAACTATTAGCTCCCCATTCTGTAGTTTAGCAATACTGGGAAAGGCGGGATAAAACCTCTCATCCTTATAAATCACTATATTCTCCATTTCCCCCTTTTCCCTCCTCTATATGTTAACGATTGTTTTAATAATTTCCTTTTTCTTTTGCGGCTTTGGAAAAAGCAAGCATATTTTCTATTGGAGTGTAGCGAGGAACCGCACATGCTGAATCCAGCACATATGCTCCATTGGGCATTCCTTGTCTTAAACATTCTACCGCCTGGGAATATACTTCATCAGGTTTTTCTTTCAATAGCGTCATCGTATTCATTCCTCCCATCAGACATTTAATCTTACCAATCTTCGCTTTCACATATCCAAGATTCATACCGCAAAGCGGGTCAATTCCTTCCATACCATCATAAGATTCTTGTGCCACCAGGTCTAAAAAGGGGGTATAATTTCCACAGCAATGCTTATATACATAGACTCCTCTTTTATGAAATTCCTGGGTAGCTTTTTCGTAGAGAGGAACGCAGAATTCCTTATAATAAGCCGGTGAAATTACACTGGCTGAACTGTATGAATCGCCGATATAAATGGCATCAACCCCTGCTTTAATCATAGCTTTACCCTTTTCAATCGATATACCTGTTCCAACCTCCATAATTTTCTTAGCAAATTCAGGATTTTCTATTAAATCCATTAAAGCACGTTGTGGCTCTCCTCTTTTCTCTACAAGAAAATTGAGAGTTTGTCCACTCGCCATTCCCACAATAAAAAAATCATTTTTTGCCTGCCGAATAAATTTCAAAACAGGCTCCATAAAACCTTGCTTAAAATAGTCCTGCTCTGTGAGAACTTCTACTTTATCAAGGTCACTTTGACTCTTTATAGGTGGGGAATGGTCAACAGAACCATCGGCTTTCAAAGGGATGATCCCCCATCCCCCATCTACATCATATTTTCCAATCTTCTGTCCATTTTTTCTGTTTACCAGAAATAGGTCATTGCCCTCCTCCACCACAGCATTTTTCTTGAACCAGCCCTTTCTCTGTCCTATCCAGACACGCACCGCATCCATCCGGTATCTTTTGGCGGTATCCAGCATCGCCTTATAGGGAATGTCAGGATTTTTTATTCCATCTTTTTGCGAAAAACCACAACTATAGCAAGCGTGGTCAACCCAGATAGTGGGGAAAAAGGGGACCCTATCCGGTTGTTTAAGTTCAAAAGCCTTTTGCATTCGTGTTCTTGAGTTCATATTCATATCCTATTAAACTCTCAGTATTCATTTAAGTGGTAAGTAGGATTAGAGAAGAGCAAGCAAGAAGAAGACCGTAAACCTGCCTTTTTCTCATCCTTTCTCTCCAGATAAGTTTAGAAAGAAATGTTACATAGAGAATTCCACCAACACTGGCCACTGGAAAATATATAATCCCTGGAAGTTCTAAAATTGCCTGCAGCAAAAAGAAGGCGGCAAAACAAAACACCAATCCAATTATACTACCTAAGAAAACCTCCTTCTTCTGAGGTGCTTTCTTTATTCTTATCAGAAAACAGAGCCCGGTAATTGCGGCTACAACATTATATAAAAAAATATAGTCATTCCGCAATTCTCCTAAACCTAATTCCCTTACTAACTTTTCTGAAACCCCTAAGAGACCTTCTAAAAAGAAAGCGAAAAGAATCAGCTTTAACCACATTTAATGGACTCCTTTTCTCTTAAAAGAAGAAAAGAAATAGGAATAAGGCATATACCCAATATCTTCTTTATATCCGGAATTTCCTTCCAGATAAAGATGGAGGCTAAAATAGGAATGAGAACTGCTAAGTTAAGAACAATCCAGGAGGTAGAAATCTTTCCATACTTGAGAGCCCGCATGAAAAACCACCTTCCGA
>DAOVGU010000214.1 GCA_030672255.1 bacterium | reverse complement strand
TTTTAGAGGATAAACAATTTATTAAAAGAAGTAGAAATTTTATGGAAAGGGAAAGGCTCTTTCTCTTTAATGGGCTGGCTAGGATCCCGGGACTAAAACCATTTTCCTCAAAGACAAACTTTATCCTCATTAAGATACATCTCCCCCACCCCAACCCGGGGGATGCACTCCCACAAGTGGGGAGGGAAAAAGGGAGGGAGAGGATTGAGGAGGGAGCTGCTTCTCACCTACAAAGGGAATTGCTTAAAAAGAGAATTCTAATTCGTGATTGTAGTAATATCCGAGGACTTAATAATTCATTTATTCGCGTGGCAGTGAAAAGCAGAAAGGAAAATCAAAAATTACTTCAAGCCTTAAGAAAAGAAGCATAGCGATCCTGAATTGCGCTACCATACTCTCTGCTTACTTCAGTAGGAATCTGCGTAATTAGTCTTCCAGGTTAAGCTTGTAGCAACAGGATCGCACTACTGTCATTCCCGTGTACACGGAAATCCATAGATTCCTGCTTCCGCAGGAATGACAACATTAAACATAGTGCGAGCCCCTGCTTTAAGCAGGGGTTAACCTCGCTAAAATAATATGAAAGAGAGCTTGAGGAAAGAACTATCAAGAGCAGTTCAGGAGAATTTAGCCGAGGGGCTGCTTCTTTCTGGTGGAGTTGATTCTAGTATTCTTGCCTCTTTAGCCCCAAGAATAAGGGGAATTACTATTACCCTGAAGAACTCTGGAGAAGACCGAAAATATGCCGAAAAGGTTGCCAAATTTCTTAATTTAAAATGGTTTTGTAAAGAGGTTGAAATAGAGGAGGCAATCAAAGCAATCCCAAAAGTAATTAAGATTCTTAAGACTTTTGATCCGGCAATTCCCAATGACCTCGCCATATTTTTTGGCCTAAAAATAGCCAAGGAGTATGGAATAAAAGCTGTTATGACTGGAGATGGAGCGGATGAACTATTTTTCGGCTATTCCTATATGCGTAATCTTGACTTAAAAGAATATCTTCCTGCGATTGCTTCTTCGATGCATTTTTCCTCCAATAAACTTGGCAGGTTTTTAGGAATTAAAATAAGGCAGCCTTATCTGAATAAAAAATTCATAAAATTTGCCCTCTCCATTCCCCCGGATTTAAAACTGAAGAGAGAAAAAAATAAAATTTGGGGGAAGTGGATTTTGCGCAAAGCCTTTGAGAATTCCTTACCAAAAGATATTGTCTGGAGAGAGAAAATGGCGATAGAATTCGGCTCAGGATTCAGCAAATTAAGGGAGATCCTTACCTCTAAGATTTCCGATAGAGAATTTGAAAAAGCCCAGAGGTTTCCGGTAAGATTCAGAAATAAAGAGCATTTCTATTATTACAGGATTTATCAAGACGTAGTAGGGAATATTCCGCCAGCAAAAAAGGGTGAGAAAAAGTGCAGTGGATGTGGAGCCGGTCTTCCTCTGAACGGTTCCCACTGCAAGATATGTGGTTACTGCTACAATGAATAATAAGATAAAGGCATTTGTCTCCTGGAGTGGAGGGAAGGAAAGTAGTTTTGCTCTCCATCAGGCAATCTCAGGGGGCTTTCAAGTTTCCTATCTTCTCAATATGGTTACTGAAGACGGAGAAAGGTCAAGGTCACATGGTTATAGTAGCAGGTTGATTCAAACTCAGTCAGAAGCCTTAAATATTCCTCTTCTTCAGCAAGGATGCAGCTGGAAAACCTACGAAAAAGAATTTAAGAAAGCGGTTTTAAATATGAAAGAAAATGGAGTAAAAGCGGGAATCTTTGGCGATATTGATATAGATGAACATCGGGATTGGGTAGAGGGAGTTTGCCGAGAGGTAGGGATAAAAGCTGAGCTTCCTCTCTGGGGCAAAAACCAAAAAGAACTGCTTTCGGAGTTTGTCAATGCTGGATTTGAGGCAATCGTTGTTGCTACCAAATCAGAAATTTTTGGTAAGGAATGGTTAAGCAAAAAGATAGATGAAAATTTCATTCAGGAGTTAGAGAAGAGAAAAATTAGCTTTTGTGGAGAATCTGGCGAGTACCATACATTTGTGGTTAATGGACCAATTTTTAAAAGAAAGATAAAACTTTTGGAGAGCAATAAAGTATTTAAAAATAATCACTGGTTTCTTGATATTCTTAAAATCAAATTATGTAACCACAGATGAAAGCAGATGACAGCGCAGCTGTCATTGCGAGGAAGCCATTGGCTGACGAAGCAATCTCAAGATGAGACCCTTCGTTACGCTCAGGATGACACTTTGTGTCAGATTGCCACGCCCTTTGGGCTCGCAATGACTCTGGTATCCTGTTTTATCTTGATGTTATCCGCGTTCAAACAAATTTCTATATTATGAGCTTGAATATTTTAGTTTATTCAATTATTGTTGCTTATTTTTTGGATTTGATTTTTGGGGATCCTTATTGGTTTCCCCATCCGGTAAAAGGGATGGGAAGAGCAGTTACCTGTTTTGAGCCGCGGTTACGAAGAATTTTTCGGAGTCAAAGATTTGCCGGGTTTCTTTTGGTACTGATAGTTGTAGGAGGTTCCTATCTGATAGTTGGGGCGATTATCAATTGGGCAGGAAGGGTAAATCTCTGGTTACAGTTTGGTATCTCTTCCTTTTTAGTCTTTACTGCCCTTTCCACCAAAAGTTTGGGGATAGAGGCAAGAAAGGTTTACCAGGCATTATTAAAGAAAAATCTTCCTTTGGCTCGAAGGAGAGTAGGGGCGATTGTGGGAAGGGATACAGAAAATTTGAATGAGGAGGAAATTATCAGAGCAACGGTGGAGTCGGTGGCCGAAAACAGTGTCGATGGAGTCATCTCCCCTTTATTCTATGCTTTTCTTGGTGGTGCTCCCTTAGCTCTGGCTTACAAGGCAGTGAATACCTTAGATTCAATGGTTGGCTATAGGAATAAAAAGTACCTAAATTTTGGCTGGTTTGCGGCTAAATTGGATGATTTGGCAAACTGGATTCCGGCGCGCATCGGTGGACTGCTTATCCCCTTTGTGAGTTTTCTCTCCGGGAGAGGCTTTAGACGAACCTTTCAAACAGTTTTCCAGGATGGAAATAAATCACCCAGTCCAAATGCGGGTATTCCCCAGGCAGCCTTTGCCGGGAGTCTTGGTATTCAACTGGGGGGCTGCAATTTCTACAATGGAGAAAGGGTTGATAAGCCTTTAATTGGAAAAGGGCTAAAGAAGAAGGAGCCGGAGGATATTCTCAGAGCAATTCAGTTGATGTGGTTTACTTCTTTAATTTTCTTCTTGTTGGGAGTGGTAGTATTTTATCTGATAATAAGAAAATGTTAAAGGTTTTTAAGGTAATTCCTGTTTTTCTGATTCTGTTTAGCCTCACCAATTGTTATCGAGAGAAAAAGGAAGCTTTTAGGTTAAAATTTCCCCAGCGCATTGTTTCCCTTGCTCCGGGATTTACCGAGACTCTCATTGATTTAGGACTAAAAGAGAAGATAGTGGGTGTAACTACCTCTTCCGATTATCTTAAAGAAATAAAAGATGTAGAAAGAATTGGATTTTATATGAAACCAAGTTTAGAAAAGATTGTCAGTCTTTCTCCGGATTTAGTACTGGCTACCAATTATGTGGGCCAAAGGCAAACAATAAAGGCTCTTAGGAAATTAGGGATAGCCGTAGAGATATTTGAAGAAAAAGGGATAGAAGGGCTTTTCCTTAAGGTAAGAAGGATAGGAGAAATCTGTGGAGTGCGAGAAAGAGCAAATATCCTTATTCAAAGAATGCAAAAGAGGATTGGGCAAGTGAGGACAAAGAGTTCTTCTCTCGGCCGACCGCGTGTCTATGTAGAAACAGGATATAATCCACTTTTTACCTGTGGGAAAGGCTCATTTATCGATGAACTGATTGAAATTGCCGGGGGAGAAAACATTGGCCATAATATCAATAAACCTTATCCTCGTGTATCGGCTGAGTTTATCATCAGTAAAAATCCAGAGGTAATTATCCTGCCCTATATGGGAAGAGGTTATGGAAAGGAAACGTTGAAAAGAAGAAATGGCTGGCAAAAGATTTCTGCCGTTTTGAACGATCGAATTTATGACGATATCGGCCCTCAGATAATTACCATCCCGGCTCCTAACTTGATTCTTAAGGGTCTTCCTGAACTGGCCAAAAGGATTCATCCGGAAACTTTTAAGTGATATAGCCATAGATACTACAATTTGTCATTCCTGCCCCTGCTTACTGACTTGCAGGAGTAAACTTAGCAGGAATTCAGACGTGTCTGTCATTCCTGCGCAGGCAGGAATCTAATAATAGATTCCCGATTAAAAACTTCGGGAATGACAGCAATATGAATAAGAAGTTGAAAAAGTGGTTAATCTGGATATTTGCTTTGATAGGGGTTCTTTTAATTTCAGCTTTCTTTTCTTTAAGTGTGGGAGCAGACAGAATCTCCTTATCAAAAATCATCTCTTTGATTTTTGGTCCAGAAAAAGGGATTGAATCCACCATTCTTTTCCATATTCGATTTCCTCGGATTCTCTTAGCTATATTTATCGGTGGTGCGTTGGCTGTCTCTGGAGTGATCTTTCAGGGGATGTTTCGCAATCCACTCGTTGGTCCTTATACCTTAGGTGTTTCGGGAGGAGCAGCATTAGGAGTGACATTAAGCATTATCTTGGGCTTAAGTTTTGCTATTCCTTTAGCCGGTATGTCTGGAGCTATTTTAACCATACTTATCGTCTACGTTCTTGCCAGTCGTAAAGGTCTTTTGACAATCTCTACCCTCTTACTTATTGGTGTAATGATCAGTTTCCTTTCTTCATCTTTAATCACCCTAATTATGGCTTTAGCCGATGTAACAAAACTTCATGGCATTCTTTTCTGGATAATGGGTTCTTTAGAGGAGAGTAACTTAGGATTGATAAGATTGGTTATCGCTTTATCTACTTTAGGTGTCATCTTTTCTTTTTTCTTCGCTCACAATCTTAATGCTTTTTCTTTAGGTGAGGAAGAGGCGTTGCATTTGGGAATTAATGTTGAAAGGACTAAAAAAATACTTTTTGTTCTTGCTTCTTTGCTCACGGGCTCCGTTGTTTCAGTCTCGGGAATGATTGGCTTTGTGGGGTTAGTTGTGCCGCACTTTATGCGGATGTTTGTAGGTAGTGACCACCGCATACTTTTACCGGCCGCTTTTCTTGGTGGAGGAATTTTTCTTCTTCTCTGTGATACTCTTGCTCGCACCGTAATTTCTCCGATGGAACTTCCTGTAGGAGTGATTACCGGAATTCTCGGAGGAGTAGTATTTATATACTTCTTAAGCAGAAGAAAGGGGTCAGGTCTCCACATTTGACAAAATTGCAACCGCAGATAGACGCAGATGAACACAGAGAGAAACAGTTTAAAGTTAAAAGTTTGGAGTTAAATCCTGTTGGATTTATCTGTGTATATCTGTGTTAATCTGTGGATAATTTGAGAGATGTTAAAAATAAAAGATTTAACCTGTGGTTATGAGGCCGGGTTTTTCCTGAAGAATATTACTTTTAGTGTCAATGATGGTGAACTGATGGGAGTTATAGGTCCTAATGGTTCAGGGAAATCCACTCTTCTGCGGGCAATAAGCCGGGTAATAAGACCAATAAAGGGAGAAATCCTTTTTAAAGGAAAAAGGATTGGAGAAATGAGATTTAAGGAATTGGCGCAGAAGATGGCTGTTGTTTCTCAATCGGCCGGGACAATGGCCATCAATTTAAGTGTTGAAGAGTATATCTTTTTGGGAAGGATTCCTTATCGAAAGAGATTTCAGATCTTGGAGACAAAAACGGATGAAAGGATAGTGGCGGAGGTAATGTCTATGACCGACATTGCTTACCTCTCCGAAAGAAATATCTGGGAGTTAAGCGGGGGAGAAAAACAACGAGCGATTATTGCTCGGGCTTTAGCACAGGAACCAGAACTTCTTCTTTTGGATGAACCAACAATACATTTAGATATCAGTCATCAAGTAGAGATTCTTGATTTAGTGAAAAGGCTGAATAGGGAAAGTAACCTTACCGTAATTGTTGTCCTTCATGATTTAAATTTAGCCAGTCTTTACTGTGACCGTTT
>DAOVGU010000211.1 GCA_030672255.1 bacterium | reverse complement strand
AGGGTACTGTATTTAAAAAAATCTTTAGCGATTTCTTCAAAGGTAAGCCCTTTTAAAATGGTTAATTTTTCCAGGTCTTGCTGAATAAGACTTAATTTTCTTTGGACAAATCTTTTATCAACCATAGACTGCTTTGAGTTTTTTTAGCCTTTTTTGATTATGGATTTCCTGGAGACGAAAGAGGCTTGCACTTTCTGTATAGTCCCGAAAAGCATAGGCTTTAAATTCCAGGTAATCGGTTTTGTTTCCATAGAGCAGAATTCCATCCCGAACCACTAAATAACGGAAGAGAGCATCAATGTGGTGGAGGGATTTCACATCTAATTCCTGGCCAGAAAAAAGTTCACTAAATTGATTAAAAAGAAGCAAAATTTCTTTGAATCCTATTTCCTTTTCGCCTAAGATAGCTAAATCCAGGTCGCTATCTGGTCTTGATCTTTGTCTCGCTTGAGAGCCATAAAGAATTACAAATTTTAGATTATTCTTTTGGGCAATCTTTTCAACCTTTTCTTTTTGCGTGCTGTCCAGAAAAAAGGATTTTTTATTCATTTTTCCTCGCCTGTTACCGATTTTTATTATAACATAATCGGCCAGAGTGTCAAAAAGCTCCAAAGGAAAGAATTCATCTCTCAATCGCCTTTCTCTTCAGGAAAGGCTGTCCAATACAGGGATGGTAAATATTCAGTAAAAGCCGTTATTTTCAAGTAGACGTAGGCTGGTAGCCGCAGGATTCATCCTGCGCCTGCGCAACCTAAAGGTTGCGACTACCTTTTGGTACGGTGTTCACTGAGTATTTACCAGGGATGTTTTATGGGAATGGCCATTTATAGTCTTTGATTTCTATTGCTTTTTCTATAACTTTTTAATTTTCACCAGGCTGTAAAGTCTTCGGATATCCTTCTTAGAGCAGTATCCTGGTTTAACAGTAAGCGCATTAGCTGTACCGGTAGCTACTCCCATTCGTAAAACTTCTGTTACTTGCCTCTTTTTTACCCATGAATAAGCAAAACCCGCAACAAAAGCGTCTCCTGAACCTACAGCGTTGACTACATTGACTTTCGGTGGGGTAGCCTGCCATGAATTAGTTCCATTAGTCAATAGGACGCCATCCTTACCTAAAGAAGTAGCCACCATTTCAGGTCCTGAAGAGGTTAGTTTCTTTGCGATATCTCTTATTTGTTGTAAGGAAGCGATCTTCCTCTTTGCGATCTGCCCTAATTCTGTTAAATTAGGTTTTATCATCAAAGGTCGCTTACGCAACCCAAGTTTTAGTCTCCTTCCACTTGTGTCAAGTATTACCGCAATATTATGCCGATGAGATATTTCAATAAATTCTGCGTAGATATCATCGGGCATGCCGACAGGGGTGGTCCCAGCGATAACGACCATCTGTTTATCCTTTACAAAATCTGCGTATACTGTTTTTATCCTTTCTTCTTCACGATTAGAAACCTCAGGGCCTTGCTCATTGATTACTGTCTGTTTGCAATTTATCGGGTCCAATATAAGTGTGCAAACGCGAGAAGGAGCATCTATCTTTATTACCTTGATGTTTATCTGTTCCCTTTCCAGACCTTCCTTTATCTTTTCCCCGACGTAACCACCTAAAGATAATAATAATTGGTGCTTCATACCCAAGGTTTTTAATACCCGCGCAATATTTACTCCTTTACCGCCCCCTGACACTTTCTGTTTACGGGGACGAAAAACAAAACCTGCAGAAAAATTTTCAATTTCATAAATCTTATCTATTGTGGGGTTTAAACCGACGATGCCGATTACCGCTTCATCTCTTGCCATATGGGTAAGTATAGCATAAAATAGTCTAAGATGAAATATAGCCAGAGCGTTCATTTTCTTGATAACCTTACTCGATTTGGAGTCAAGTTGGGATTAGAACCAATCAGGGGTTTGCTTTCTGAATTGGGTAATCCCGAGAGAAGATACAAAAGCCTTCATATCACCGGCACCAATGGTAAGGGTTCGGTAGCCAACTTTATCGCAAGCATTCTTTCGGAAGCCGGCTATAGGGTAGGACTATATACTTCTCCCCATCTTCTCGAACCAACCGAAAGGATTGTGGTTTCCGGAAAATTGATTTCCAAAAGGAGATTTGCCTCCCTGATTACTAGTCTTCTTCCAACAATTGAAAAAAGGGTAGAAAAAACCGGTATTCCCCTTACCTATTTTGAGGTGGTAACTGCGGCCGCTTTCCAATATTTTGCTGAGGAGAAGATCGATTTCCTGGTGGCCGAGGTAGGAATGGGGGGAAGGCTTGATGCCACCAATATTTTAAAAAGACCTTTAGTCTGTGTGATTACTCCCATATCCTTAGAGCATACAGAATATCTGGGTGATACCCTTGCGGCAATCGCCCGGGAGAAATGCGGGATTATTAAGGAAGGCTCGATTGTGGTATCTTCCCCGCAAAGAAGAGAGGTTGCGCAGGTAATTAGAAAAGCGTGCAAGAAGAAAGGGGTTCCTTTTAGAAATGAATTTCTAAACGGGACAAGCCTTAAACTCCCTGTTTTAGGGAGATTCCAGATAGAAAATGCGGCTGTTGCCGCAGCAGCAATTGAAGCACTTTCCTCCTTTGGTTTCCGGATAAAAAAGGAAAGCATTAGAGAAGGGCTTCTTAAAACAAGAATTTTTGGCCGGCTGCAGATCCTTTCTAAAAAGCCTTTAATTGTCTATGATGTGGGACACAACCCAGCAGCCGTCAAAGCCCTCTGTGAATCCTTGATAACCCTTTTTTCTGATGGAAAATATATCTTTATCTATGGCTGTCTGAAAGGCAAGGACAGT
The DNA here is from genome assembly GCA_030672255.1 of bacterium. Classification (GTDB taxonomy): domain Bacteria; phylum Ratteibacteria; class UBA8468; order UBA8468; family UBA8468; genus DAOVGU01. The sequence continues at coordinate 6,710 of DAOVGU010000211.1, read as the reverse complement.
AGAAGAATCCTTAAGATTATTGGACCAATCACCAAACTTCTTATCTTGACCAGGCCTAAAAGCGAACGGGCAAGAGAGTTAGAAGACCTATTTCGGATCGCGAAGGAATATTTAGAGGAGGAGAAGATTAAGATAATCGCTAACCCAAAGAGAGCCTTAAGATTCGCTCTTAAATCTAGAAAAAAGGAGCCTATCTGTATCTTTGGCTCCTTCTACCTTGCCCCAGCTATTCTGGCCCTAACTCCTCCACCTTTTGCAGAGTGGAAAGATAGAAAGAAAGGTCTTTTCTGCCTCCCTTCTCTACCTTAATGAAGCGAACTCCCGTATCGTAGCCGGAGCGAAGCGTCCTTTTCTTTGTCCAGATGACCTTGGCTAAGGTGCGGATGGGGGTTTTGCGATCAGGGACATGGATCTCAACCGCCAGATAGGTTCCCGGTTCAAATCTCTCTCTGGTTACAATCCTGATACCGCCTTCACTGATATTCTTGGTGAGGGACAAACTCATAATGTCCTCAACCAGACCCGCGAGAGGCTCATTTTTACCAGCGATCTTATCCCTTTTTTGATAACGCACGAAAAGAGGAAGGCTCACCCGAATAAATCCCCTCCTTTCCTTCTCGGTATATCCTTTCTTTTCCATTTTCATAAGCGGGGACGATGGGACTCCTTCTCACCCGTCGCTATTCGCTCCTCCTTCGAAGCCGGCCGCCTTCGCTGTCGCCTCGTTACCCTCGGCTTTTCGTGCACAGCACGCGCTCAGGTCGGCTTCGAGCCCTAAGCCTTATCAGAGAAGCGGGGACGATGGGACTCCTTCTCCCTCGTCACTACTCGTTCCTCATCCGAAGCCGGCCGCCTTCGCTGTCGCCTCGTTACCCTCGGCTTTTCGTGCACAGCACGCGCTCAGGTCGGCTTCGAGCCCTAAGCCTTATCAGAGAAGCGGGGACGATGGGACTCGAACCCACGATCACCGGATCGACAGTCCGGGGCCTTAATCCACTAGGCGACGTCCCCATATCTGGGTTTTTGGAGTATTCTTGTGGGCGAGGCAGGGCTTGAACCTGCGACCTTCTGCGTGTAAGGCAGACGCTCTCCCAGCTGAGCCACTCGCCCCAATCAATAATTTTAACCTTTTCTTTCCTTCTTGTCAAAACTTGCGCTGCTAATCTATATGCTTACTTCAGTAGCAATATGCGTAATTAGTCTTTCAGATTAATCTTGTAGCAAACTTTTTTTTATGGTAGTATATAAATGGTTTTGCTTTCAACTTTACACTTTTAACTCTTAACTGTATCATTGGCCCTATCGTCTAGGGGTTTAGGACGGGTGGTTCTCAGCCATCAAGCAGGGGTTCGAATCCCCTTGGGGCTACGGGAGACTCGGGCAGTTTCTTAGGCGGCACGTTCATCAGACCCAGCGAGTCTGATTTCACTCTGTGAATCTGCTCGCTCGTCCTTCGGACACCGTGCCCGCTCGCATCTTCAAAGGCACGCTACAGAAACTCCCTCGTCTCTACGTAAAAAAAGGAGGTGGTAATGTTCTCCCCACTTGTGGGGAGACACAGAGGGGATGGCACATAAGAAAGGATTAGGAGCAAGTCGTAATGGCCGGGATAGCGCAAGCAAAAGGTTAGGGGTGAAAAGATTTGGCGGACAGGTAGTTACCGCCGGAAGCATTCTGGTGCGGCAGCGAGGAACAAAATTTTCCCCGGGTCGCAATGTCGGCCTCGGCCGGGATGATACCCTCTTTTCCCTGATTGATGGCACGGTCTTATTTGAGGGAAGAAGGATAAGCGTAAGACCGTAGTAAATTTAAAGTTAAAAGTGACGAAGTCATTGCGAGCGAATGAAATGAGCGTGGCAATCCCTCACTTCTTGAGATTGCGGAGCCTGTTCCGAGTGAAGCGAGGAATCTCCGAGTTTGCTTTGGCTTCGCCTCGCAACCGTTCCACTCCTCGCAACGACTTCGTCGGATTGCTTCGGGATAAATCCCTCGCAATGACAGATACGCTGTTCCGTGGTTCCATAATTTCCCGATGAACAGAAAGATAGTGGCGATTGTCTTCGTAGTGTTGATAGTCGCCACCGGGATAGCTGAGGACTTTTTTCATCTAGACCGACAACTAATTTGGGCAATAATTATAGCGGTATTTGGCATCTGGCTTTTCTTCCAGGGATTTGTCTCCTTAAATCGTAAAAGACTCATTCAAAACATTCCCACCTCCAAAATCAGTGCTTTAGCTTTAGGTCTGGTGGAGGTGATTGGCAGAGCGATTTCCATTACCCCTAAACCTTTAAGAAGCCTCTATGCCAAAGCCGATTGCGTCTTCTATCGTTATAAAGTTGAGCAGTTTGTCCGAACTCAGCGCAGCGCTCACTGGCAAACGATTTCTGAAGGCAGTTCCGGACTTCCTTTCTATGTTGATGATGGCACGGGCAAAGTTCTGGTTGACCCTAACGAGGCCCGGATTAATTTGGAACCCAGATATATCTCCTCTTCACCAGATAAAAAGCAGAGTGTCAGCCCTCTAATGGCCAGGACCGGTAGTATGAGATATGTGGAAAGTTACATTATGCCTAAGGAAAATGTTTATGTTCTGGGAACGGCTAAAAAGAGCCGGGATTATGTGGCTGAGCACAAGGAGAAAATTGCAAAAAGAATTTCTGAATGGACGAAGGACCCGGAAAAGAGAAAGGAGTTTGACACTACCGGTGATGGATGGTTTGATGACGTTGAATATTTTTATATGAAACAAAAGGCTGAGGCCGCAGTCAATCAGGAAGAGGCGAAGAAGCGGGCGCAAGCAAAAATGGACCTAACCGGTTTAGCAGATGTTATCATCGGTAAAGGAGAGGAGGAAAAGAATTTTATTATCTCTAATAAGAGCGAAAAGGAGATTACTTCTGCTTTAGGAGGCAAAACTTTTTTTCTTATTTTCGGAGGAGCCCTTTTAACCCTGATTACGATTGTCTATTTACTTACCAAATTATGAACCGCAGATGAATGCAGAAATTCACCCCCACCTACCTCCTCTTTCCCATCCACCGGATGGGAGCCCTTCCTTGAGGGGGAGGAATGAGAAGGGGGGAAAATGAGTGCGGGATCGATTGTTTTTTTGGTTATTGTAGGTTTTCTGATTGTTGGGCTTGTCGGTTACTTTATTACTATCTATAATGGTCTTATTCGCCTGCGGCGCAATGTCAGAAAAAACTGGAGCAACATTGATGTTCTTCTTAAACAACGGCATGATGAACTACCCACGTTGGTCAGTGTCTGCGAGGGATATATGAAGTATGAGCGGGAGACTTTAGAGAAGATTACCTCTTTACGTAGCGCCTATTTAGGAGCAAAAACTGTGGGCGAGAAGTCCAAGGTCGAGGGAGCATTAGCCGGTGCCTTAAAAGGTCTGTTTGTCGTCGTTGAGAGATATCCGGCGCTGAAAGCCGATCAACGCTTTGCTCAATTGCAGGAGAGAATCAGTTTTTTGGAAAATCAAATTGCCGATAGAAGAGAACTCTATAACGAGAGCGTGAATATCTACAATATCAGGATTCATCAAATTCCGGATAAGTTTATCGCCACCGCCTGTAACTTCACCCCGAATGAACTCTTCGAAGTATCCGAGGAAGAAAGAAAGGACGTGAAGATTCAATTTAACTTTCCCGGACAAAAATGATATTTGGCACAGGTATTGATATCGTTAATATCAAAAAACTCAAGAAGGCAATTGAAAGATGGGGAAGGCACTTTAGCGAGAGAATCTTTACTTCCGAAGAACTCGCCTACTGCCAGAAGAAGAAAATTCCCTATCCGCATCTGGCTGGAAGATTTGCGGCCAAGGAGGCATTTCTAAAGGCTCTGGGAAGGGCTGAGAGGTCTGGGATCAGATGGAAGGAGATCAAGATCAGTAATAAAGAGGGTGGTCAACCTTTCTATCAACTAAAAGGTTCTGCTAAATTCTTAATAGGTAAACAGAAAATAAAATCATTTTTAAGCATTTCCCACAGCGGGGATTATGCCATTGCCCATTGTCTTTTAGAACATAATCCGGCAAAATAAAATGTCCAAAAGGGAATAGTGGGATATGCAATCAAGAGAAAGGGTAAGTAGGAGTATTCATTTTGAGGAGCCGGATAGATTACCTATTTGCTATGTCTTTTCAAGTGAATTTGTCAGAAAATATGCCCAGGAATTAAACGAATTTCTAAAAGATTATCCTTCCGATTTTGGTCCTGCTGGTTTCAAGATTCCAGAAGAAGAGGAGGAAACTTATCCTAAAGAATACAAAGATGAATGGGGATGTGTATGGTTAGATTTGTTATCAGGGATGATGGGCGAAGTGAAAAAACCGGCATTGAAAGATTGGAACCAGTTGAAGAATTTCCGAGTACCTCCTTTACCTTACGAAAACGAAGAGAATTTTAAGCTGCTTAAGGAAAATATAGAAAGAAATCATAGTCAAGGATATTATGTAAGTATTTGGGGATGTTTTAGAGGTGGCTTTAACCTTTTTGAAAGGATGCAGTGGTTGAGAGGGATAGAGAATTTTTATGTTGATTTAGTTGCTAATAAAGAAAAAGTGGAGGAATTAGCCGACATAATTACCGAAGAATATTTATTAAAGGCGGCAAAATATTTGATAAAAGCAGGGGTAGATGGCTTCACTCTTGCCGATGATTGGGGTTCTCAGAAAGATCTTCTTATTTCTCCAAAGTTATGGAGAGAGATATTTAAACCAAGATACCAGAGAGTTATAGATTTTGTGCATAGTCAAAAGGTTAATCTAACCTTTCACAGCGATGGTTACATTATGCAGATACTTCCAGATTTCATAGAGATGGGGGTAGATGTTCTTTATCCTCAATTCTCCTGCACATCTTTTGAAGAATTGGCAAAAATATGCCGAGGGAAAATATCTATTCTTACCGACGTTGACCGGCAATACCTTCTCCCTTATGGGAAACCTTCCGAAATGAAAGAATACGTCAAAAATATGATTAAAACCTTGGCTACTTCTAAAGGTGGTCTTATTTTAAGGGGTTCTGTCGGACATGAAGTTCCATTAAAGAATGTTGAAGCAATGTATGAGGCTTTCTGGGAATATGGAAAAAGTTATAAAAAATTAACAGGTGAAAGAGAGAATGACCGGTAAAGAAAGAATGCTTTCTGCTTTTCAACATAAGGAAGGAGACAGAGTCCCTATTTATACCTATATTCTCCCTTCCGATGTAATAGCAAAGATTTGGGGCAAGAAGGTTTACCTCAGTGGCTCAACCTCTTTACATTATGAAGAAGCGAAAGCTTGGATGAAAGGAGAGGAAGCACACCAGGAATTTGAAGAAAAATTATGGGAGGAATTAATTAAATTTACTAAATATTTTGAATTGGATGCCGTGGGATTGCCCTGGAGGTTAAAAGAAAAACCGACCAGACAGCTTGATGAATATAATTTTCTCTATGGAGAAAAGAATAAAAAAGGTTGGCATATCAATCGCTATGACGCTGTTTCCCAAACCTTTGGAGTGGTGGATTCCTGGCGAAATCACTTACAGCCTGAGGAGGTTCCTGAAATAGTGGGAGAGATGGAAAAAGAATTTTCTAATCGTTCTCCCTTAAAAAAAGAAAACTTTTTTGAAACAAAGAAACTCTTGGATATTTTTGGCAAAAAATTGGTGGTCTTAGGAGGTGGAGGATTAACTATTGGTTATACCCCTGCCTTTTTAGAAGCAACGATATTATATTCAGAAGCAATAGAGAAATACTTGGACATCCAAGTTGCCGGTAGTTTAGAGGCAATAAAAATCCAGGCAAAAATGGGAATAAAAGTCGTTTGTGGTGGAGGAGATATGGCAAGTAAGAATGGGCCTTTCTATTCTCCGTCTATTTTTCATAAATTTATGCTTCCACGATTAAGAAAAATTACAAATTTATGCGGTGAATTAGGCATTTATTATCTTTTTATCAGCGACGGTAACCTTTGGCCAATAGCAGAAGATTTATTTGGAGAAAGTGGTATTCATGGATATGGGGAGATAGAAGGAGACGCCGGAATGGATTTAGGAAAATTAAAGAAAGAACATGGACATCTTACCTTCTGGGGAAATATCAGTTGTCATACTTTGAGAACAGGAACTAAAGAAAAGGTTATAAAAAAAACAAAGAATTGCATTGATAAAGCAGCTAAAGGAGGAGGCTACATCTTTGGAACCAGTAATGCTGTCCTTTCCGGAACGCCGGTAGAAAATATTATTGCGATGTATGAAACCGCTAAAGAATACGGAAAATATTAAAATGAAGATTCCCTTAGTTTTGACAAAGAGGAAATTCGATTCCCATAAAGGGAATTACGGGCATCTCTTGGTGATCGGTGGCTCCCCGGGGCTTACAGGAGCGGCTGCCCTTTGTAGTTTGTCCGCTTTACGGGCAGGAGTGGGCCTTGTAACCCTGGGAATCCCTGAAAGCCTTAATCCCATCCTTGAAGTAAAATTAACCGAGGTAATGACAAAACCTCTTCCGGAAACCAAAGAGAAGACCCTCTCGACCCAAGCATTGCCCCAGATTTTGGAATTTTCTAAAAAGATAGATGGATTTGCCATTGGTCCTGGCCTTTCCACCCAGAGAGAGACCACGAATTTTCTCCTGGCTCTTCTCCCCCAAATTAATAAACCAATAATCTTGGATGCCGATGGGATTAATATTTTATCGCAGAATAT
>DAOVGU010000128.1 GCA_030672255.1 bacterium | reverse complement strand
TCAGGTCTCAACAGTTGGGAGTCTGTTCCTAAAGATAGTGTGGACTCTCCAGATTCCTACTGAAGATAGTATGATTAGTAAGTAGCGGAATTTGACAATTCACTAAATAGACATTTTGTCAAATGTTGAGACCTGACCCCCTAATGCAATGAGTAAAAAAGGTTTTACTTTGATTGAGTTGATGGTTGTTTTAATCATTCTTTCCACCCTTGCGATGATTGTAATGCCCAGGATATTTGGCAGAGTGGAGCAGGCCAAGCAAACAGCAGCGATGGTGCAAATCAAAAATTTTGAGATGGCGCTGCGGCTCTTTTATCTTGACAATGGTTTCTATCCTGATACTGAACAGGGATTAGAGGCATTAGTAGAACTGCCTACATTTGGTCGGATTCCTGAGAAATGGCGAGAGGGAGGATACTTAGAAAAGGGAAAGGTTCCTTTAGATCCCTGGAGAAATCCCTATCTTTATATCTCCCCGGGAATTCACAATAAGGAGTATGATATTGTTTGTTATGGAAGGGATGGTGAGGAGGGAGGGGAAGAAGCAGACAAAGATATTGAAAGTTGGAGCATTGGAGAATAAAGGGTTTACTCTGATTGAAATCAGTCTCGTTGCTCTTCTTATATCCATTTCCCTTTTGATCTTTGCTCCCGCAGTTTCCAGCCTTATCTCCTCCTACAGCCGCGATTCTGCGCTTGTAAGGATTGAAACATTTTTGAATTACCACAAAGGGGAGGTGGAGAGGTCGGGAAAGGAGAGAAGATTCTGTTTGAGCTTTGCGAAAGGAGAATACTGGGCAGAAATAGAAGAGAATGGTAATTTCACAGAGAGTGCCGAGGTTTTAGGGAAAAGAGCTGCCCTTCCCCGAAACCTTTCCTTTGTGGATTTAATAAGCTCAGAAGGAGAATTTAGCGAAGGGACGGGAAGTTTTTCCATTTCACTCTTTGCTATTGAACCCGCCATTATTCATCTTAAAGATAAAAAGGAAAACGATTATTCCCTTTACTGGAAACCATTATCGGGGAAGATAGAAATTTACGATGGGTATATAGAAGAAAGATGGGCAGGAGAAAAAAGTAATATCTACAAAGAATTGTATGGGATAGAGCTGGTAGTAAAAGACCCATATGGAAGATAATAAAAGTAAAGGGTTTACGCTTCTGGAGGTTCTCATTAGTTTAGCAATTATTGCTCTTGCTCTTACAGTAATTTTGAAGGGTCAATTTTATAATTTAAAAGTTTGCGCCGAGTCAAAGAATATCCTGATAGCAAAAATATTAGCCCAGGAAAAGATGGCAGAGGTTGAACTAACTGAGGAGCTGAAAGTAGAGGGGGGGATCTTTCCCGAAAATAAAGATTTTTCCTGGGTCCTGGACTCCGATGAGGTTGAAGAAGGTTTAAAGAAAGTTGACCTAAAGGTATTCTGGAAAGAAGGTAATTTAACGAAAGATTTCTCTATTACCACATATTTGCTGAAAAAATGAGAAGGTTCGGAAGTTTCCCTTGCGGCACGTTTGTTTGCCCCAGCGAGGCAAACTGCACTCTCGTTCCTCCTCGCTCGTCCGCCTTTGGCGGACACCGTGCCCGCTTCGTCGGTAACAAGGCACGCTGCGGAAAACTTCCCGAACCTTTTGAAAAAGTCTTCCTTTCTTCGGAAAAACATAGAGGTGAAGGGTTTACTCTTTTGGAGGTTCTAATTACTTTCGTCATTACCTTTCTCATGGTGGGGATAATTTATGGTTCCTACCAGGGCGTCTTTGGAACGATGAAAGGAAGCAGAGAGCTACTCAGTGACTATCGAACCGCTAGCCTTCTTTTAAGAAGGCTGGATGAGGAAATTGGTTCTGCTTTTGTAGCCTCCGATTTACCATTCCAGGGAAAGAAACGGGAACTGAACTTTTTTACAACTAAAAACTTTGGTAGATCCGACCTTACCAAGATCAATTACTTTTTACGTCAGAATGAGGAAGAGGAACTTTTTCTTCTGCGCCGAGAATCCATTCCCCTTTCTGAAACTATCGGTAGAGCCTTTTCTCTCGCACCAATAAGTGCGATTTCATTTCAATACTTTGATGGAGAAGAGTGGTCTTTTTCATGGGATTCGGAGACAAAGTTGCCGCATTCAGTGGCTATTTTGCTTAGCTTGGAAGAAGAACTCCAGTTCTCTGCTCTTATCCCTGTTGAGTCAAGCTGACGTAGTGCGACCCTTTTCGTAGTGGTCGTCCCTGCGGAAGCAGGGATTGCTCGACAAAGCAGAGTAAACTCTGCCACTACATTTCAAAGTAAGTACTCAGTGAACCACGTCATTGCGAACGAAGTGAAGCAATCTCAAGAAGTGAGGGATTGCCACACTCACTTTGTTCGCTCGCAATGACTTCGTCGGATTGCCACGTCCGCCTGAGGCGGACTCGCAATGACAGGATGGAACGTACTTTACTGAATATTTACATTTCAAATGAAAGAGGGATTTGTTCTTATCTTGGTTCTGGTGATTGTGGGACTTCTTACTATTGGTGTGGTTAATTATAATTACTGGGTAAGGACAAAGGCCGTTTCTGCCAACAATCAACTCTTTGACTTAAAAACCCTCTATTTAGCAAAGGCCGGCATCAATTATGGCCTCTTTTGTCTTCAAAATGATGAGGAAGAATCATCCGATAATCTTAATGAAAACTGGGCAAAAATTGAACCATTTAACTTAGGGGAGGGGAAAATAACGGTAAAAATTATTGATGAGAGCAGTAAGATCAATATTAACAACCTTCTCGGGAAGGACGGAAAGATTGATAAAACTTATGAAGAAGTTCTAAAGAGGTTATTTGGTCTTTTAGAGTTAGAGGAGAGTCTCTTACCACCAATCTGCGATTGGTTAGATGCCGATGGAACAGTAATGCCCGATGGTGCGGAGGAGGATTATTACGCTAACCTGAGCTCTCCCTATTCCTGCAAAAATAGTTCTCTGGATACAATTGGAGAACTAATTATGGTGAAAGGGATGGACAAGGAGATTCTTGATAATGAAGAGAAAGGACTGTTAAATTTTCTGACAGTTACCTCAAGCAATGGGGTTAATATCAACACCGCCTCTGAAGAGGTTTTAGAAGTATTACTGGATGATTCCACAGTTGCCGAGAAGATCATTAGCCGACGAGAGGAAGAACCTTTTGTAAAAGGAGAGATAAGTAAATTTTTATCGGGAACAGAAGCATCCAAAAAAGCGAATTTATTTACGTATAAAAGCAATTTTTTCTCCCTTGATGTAAGGGGGGAGGTCTCTCCCCATTATCAAAAAGGAATTAAAGCAATTGTGCAGAGAAATCCCCTAAAGATTCTTTATTATAAAGTGGAGTAAAGAGATTGTAGTGGCAGAGTTTACTCTGCTTATGTCGAGCAATCCCTGCTTCCGCAGGGACGACCACTACCACTACTCTGTGGTTTGAAAAGAATAATGAAAAAAAGCATTGGAGTTGAGGTAGGTCCCAATTTTATCAGGGCAATAGTAGTAGGCAAAATTCCGCTACTTACTAATCATACTTTCTTCAGTAGGAATCTGGAGAGCCCAAACCTGCATTTGACACACTCCCAACTTCGGGGAAGAATAAGAATTATTAAATCTTTAAAAGAAGATTGGAACTGGAAGGATAATCAGGATTTACCGGACTCTCTCAAAGAGATTTTAAGCCACGGAAAATCTCCGATTTATCTTTCGATCCCTAAATCCATAACATTTTTCAGAAAGGTTTCTTTTCCCTTTAAGAGCCGCAAAAAAATTCTTCTTACTATCCCCTATGAGCTTGAAGAAAGTCTCCCTTTACCGATGGAGAAGCTTAATTTCGATTTCTCTAAATTAAGTCAGGAGAAAAACAGGACACAAGTGATAGTGGTAGCGGTTTCCAAGGAGATAATTAAGAAGATCTTAACCCCTTTTGAGAAGATAGGGGTAAAGATCTCATCTTTAGAAAGCAGTAGCAGCGTCCTTTTTAACCTGGGTTATAGTTCTATAAAAAAGAAGGAAAATATTCTTCTTTTGAATTTAGAGGAAAAGGAGGCAATTTTCGACATTATTCAGAATAAATCTTTAGTAGAAAGCAGATCAATTCAGGACAAAGAGGAACTGATGAAAGAGCTCCTCTATGCTAAAAAAGCATTTTTCGGCCAGGGACCTCTAAAAGGAATTTTTCTTGTAGGAAGTTCCAGCCCGGCTCTAAAAAATGAACTGAAGGAGAAATTGAATCTACCCATTATCCATTTGGATCTTCAGAAGATCTTTAAAATCTCAGACTCTTTTAATTCAGAATTCTCCCTTGCTCTTGGCCTTTCCCTGAAAGGCCTTATTCATTTTCCTTTACGCATTAATTTGATAACAGAGAGAAAAAAGGTTAAAAGATTTCTTCCTAAAAAAAATGCCCTCATCTTTCCTGGAATCCTCCTTTTTCTCCTTATCCTTATTCTTCCTTTTTTCAATCTACGCAAGAAGGAGGCAGAATACCGGCTCTTGAAGAAGGAAATGAAGGAAATCTCTAAAGCCATCTTTCCCCCTGCTTACAGCCTGCAGGGGCAGGCCCCTGCTTTAAGCAGGGGTGGCTTACCTCTACCAGAATTAAAGAGAAGACTGAAGGTAAACCGCGAAGGTTCCGAGAAGCTCAACCTTCTTTTGGAGAAAGAAAAATCCCCATTAGAAACCTTAAAAAGAATAAGCGGTATCATTCCCAAAGATTTAAGGATAGAGGTAAAAAGTATGGGTATAGACCGAAAGGGACTTGCTATTGTTACCAGTCTTTCCTCTCTAAAGGAAATTGATCGATTAAAGGAAATTTTACAAAAGAGCACCTATTTTGAGGAAGTAAAGATTGGCGATACTCGCTTAAACAAGGAAAAGGATACAATAGAATTCAACCTTAATCTGAAGATTAAGTAAAAAGGAGAGTGTCATTGTGAGCGAGGTCCCTCGCTTGTCATTGCGAAGCGAAGCTGAAGCAATCCGACGAAGTCGTTGCGAGGAGTATTAACGACGAAGCAATCTCAAGAAGTGAGGGATTGCCACGGCCTTCGGCCTCGCAATGACATTGCTCGGGATAAACTCCGCAATCTCATGAGGTTGCCACGTCGTCCGCTTAAAGAGCGGACTCCTCACAATGCGTCTGTGGTTATAGATGAAGGCAAAGGATAGAAGTAAGGTTATTTCCTTAGGAGGAATTCTTATCTTTCTTCTTCTCTTGCAATTTTTCCTTCTGCCTACCTTCCGAAGAACGAAGAGATTAAATAAGCGGATAAGGGCAACAGAAAAGGAGCTTTGCGAAATTAAGCAATTAAAGAAAGAGTATCTTGCTCAGAAGAACTATTTTGACCTAACAAAGAAAAAGGATTTCTCCTTCTATTCTCTAATAGAAAAATTTGCTATAAGTTGTGGAATAAGGAAAAATATCATCTCCTTAAGGCCGGTTAGCAACCCTCTTTCCCGGGGCTACAAAACCGTGGGACTGGAGCTCAGATTGGAAAAAATCGATTTAAAAGAACTAACCCAGTTTTTAACAAAAATAGAGTCCTCCCCATATCCGATAAGCATCAATCGGCTTTTGATTGAGCAGGATAAGGAACCCGGACTATTAAAGAGCACAGTGGAACTCGTGACCGTTCAGGAAGTCTTATAGAAATTGTAAAATGTGTCAGTAATGTCATTGCGAGGGACAGGGTCCCTTGGTCATTGCGAACGGAGTGAAGCAATCTCGCTTTTATTGACCTTTTCGTTTGTCATTTCCTGTCAAATCATCTAAGAATGTAACCATGGGCTAGACGGATAAAGAGCAGTTTCCTTTTCGGAATATTCGGGTAAATAAGTTCTTTGAAATTTTGTTATTTTAGTTGCCAGACCCTGTATTCTGGTTAAT
>DAOVGU010000164.1 GCA_030672255.1 bacterium | reverse complement strand
TTCATCGTGCTTTTGGTCATATTGACATTCTTCAAGAATCACATTTAGAGAAGGGCAAGTTTCTTGATGATTGTAAAGTTCTTTTCATTCCTCCTGATACAGAATACCTTCCTGAGAAGACTATCGAAAAAATAGATAGCTGGGTAAAGAAAGGGGGGACCTTAATTGCTTGTGGCAGGAGTGGAATATTCAATCACGAACAGCAGAAGACAAATAGATTTACAAATATTTTTTCTACCACTTACGGCGAAAATATAACTTCACCAGTAGAAGGAGTTAGTTTTTTACCGACAAGTGGCTGGAGACTGCTACCTCATAAATCGAAGGTAATCTATAGTTATAAGGATGGAACTCCTGCCGGGACAACTTTTAGCTATGGCAAAGGGAGAGCCGTACTTTTAGGATTTACACCTACAGATAGTAAATTACTTCTGCAACTTACGGAAGGGGTAAATACTGTGGTTTGTAAATCAAGTAACTCCGATGCATGTGCCCAGAGTTTTAGAAGTAAAGGAGGTGATGCTTATTATGTTGTTGCGGTAAATCATAAGCGTAAGAGGCAAAAGACTACTGTTATGCTTGATTTACCTAAAAGAGAATATTGCATCTATGATCTTCTGACAGGGAAGTCATTGACCTATTCCTACATTGATAACATTCTCCATGTACCTTTAGAGTTAGGTGTTGCCTGGGGAAGGCTGATAGGGATTCTTCCACAAGTTCCCAGCCAACTTGAATTAGCATTAAGTAAGACCCAGTTCGTACCCGGTGAGAGATTAGTTTACCAAATAATTATGTTAGATGAAAACGGGAAAAGACTAAATTGCTCACTTCCTGTAAAGATTAAGGTCATTGATGCAGAAGGAAATGAAAGAAATGAGTATGGAGGGATGCATACTTTAGTTGGAGGGAAATATCAGAAGACCTTTACTCTGGCTGATAATGATCCAGAGGGAGAGTGGAAAGTAGTTGTTAAAGAAAGGATTTCTTGTAAAGAGGTAAAAAAAATATTTAATGTAAGAGGAGGAAACCGATGAAGAGCAAAAAAATAGTTAGAATAGTTTGTTTGATGTTTTTACTTTTCTCCACCTCCATCAGAGCAGAAGGGGTAAAGATAGAAGATACTGGATGGCGGAAGTCTGACGGTAAACGCGTTGGCTTTGAAGAATTTACTTTAACCTCCAGGAGTATCACTATACGCAGAGAAAGTTCTCCTCCCTATCAATTTAGATACAAATATCTCAATGAGGATAAGGAAAGAGAGGCTTTTGAGAATAAATACCCAGGGAAAATTTTCCCCTGTATTATAACAGGTGGGGTTGCTCCTGCCGATAGTGGACTTGGCCTCGGAGGTAGTAGTTGGTACACTCACTCCTTTATGGGAGTAACGATAAACCGTAAGAGATTAAATAGGGTTTTGGTCAAAGAGGTAAAGGTAATAGATAATAAAGTAGAGCTAATCTGGCAACCCTCCTGGTCTTTCATCAAAGCAACCTTTATTGCTCTACCTGGTGAAGACTGCCTTTATTTGGAGATAACAATTGATCCTAAGGAAGAGGTTAAATCTCTGTCTATACACTTTGCCTGTTCTCCTGGTCATTATGGGATTTATACCAAGAAGAAAATAGATCGTTGGATCTCCACTTCAAAAAGAAGCATTCAGCATGATCCAGAAAAAATAGCCATTCTGGATCCCCAAACTGAACCTTGGATCTTTTATTTTGATACCCAGAATAATAGGAGAGGGACAGGAGCACTTTTCTACCTGCCTGAAGAGGTTAAAGAGGTGAAGGTTAACATGCCAGGAAGCACCATTATTACCTCTATTAGTTATCCGCCTTCCACTAGAAAGATGCATTTTATCATCTACAACTTCCCAGATAATTATAAGAAACCAGAAGATGCTTATCGATATTTAAAAGAAAATGGTATGGAATTGCTTGGGAAATTAAGAAAAGTTAGATAATTTAATAGAAAAACATAATCATGCTTAGAGTAGGTATAGTAGGACTTAACCGAGGAAAAAGCTATTATGATGTTTTTTCTCATTATTCCGAGACCAAGGTAGTGGCAGTCTGTGATAAGGACGAAAGACTGATTAAAGAATTTTTAGGGAAAGATGAGATAGAAAAGGTTTATATTGATTTTAAAGAATTCTTAAGTCATCATTTTGATATTGCGGTGATTGCTACTCCTTTACCTTTTTATGTTGACCACAGTGTTGCCGCTTTGGAATCAGGAAAACATGTACTCTGCGAAGTTCCTCTGGGAATGAGTATTGAGGAATGCAAAAGGTCGCTAATTGCTGTAAAAGGAGCAAGAAATCTAAAATATATGATGGCCGCTAATGCCAACTATTTTTACTTTGTCCGCCAATGGCACAAAAGGATGTTTAGAGACCAATCGGGGCGGTGAGGAAGAGAAAACTTTAGCCTACTTTGACAATATTCCCCACCTGAAAGGAATGGTCTCTATGCCCCTTTCTGCCGGATATACGGATATGAGCGCTTATGGTG
>DAOVGU010000204.1 GCA_030672255.1 bacterium | reverse complement strand
TTTTACCACCCAAGCGAGGAAAGTTTCTGTAGCGGCCTTTAAATCTGTGAGCGGGCACGGTGTCCGAAGGACGAGCGAGCAGATTTACAGAGTGTAGATTTTCTCGCTGGGAAAATCAAGCGTGCCGCCGAAGAAACTTTCCGAACCTTCTATTTCTTCCAATATTTCTTCAGGAACAAATGCGGTAAGAATCTCTTCGCTACTGAATGTCTCGGCCACTATCGTCTCTAAATTAGAATAATTTATGGTCTCGGCCAATAGTTCTTCGGTAGTAAAATTCTCTATACTTTTTTGCGAAATAAGAGGGATCTTAGGATATTGCGAGGACTTTGGCAAGGAGATAAAGATAGTAATTAGAAGAATCGCTAAAGTGGCCACCGCCGGTACCAACCTTCTAATAATTAAACTCCTTCTTCTCTTCGTCCTCTCAACCCTATCCCAGAAGTTCATCCTGAAGTTGGCAGATGGCTCGATATCCCTTACAGTTCCTAAAATCTCCCAGAGTTTCTTATCATCCATTTTTTCCTCTCATCTATATAAACACATTTTTCGCTAAAAAGTTTCGCTAATCTTTCTTTTAAGTTTTCTTTTGCCCGATGCAAAAGAGATTTTACTGCAGAAGTAGAAAGTTTCATTATTTTGCCGATCTTCTCATAGGAAAGGTCGTTGTATCTATTGAGGATGATTGCGGTCTTCTGGGGATTGGGCAGAGAATCAAGCGCCTTTTTTACCCGGGCTCGAATCTCCTTTCTTTCTAAGGCTTCTGCCGGAGAAATCTGGTGGGAATTGGGAAATTCCCTCTCTATTTCCCTATCTTCTCCAGAGATAGGTTTATCAAGGGAGACAATTTGAGGCCGTTTCTTCCGGAGAGCATTCAGAGAAAGATTCTTAGCAATGCGATAAATGTAGGTAGAAAACTTTGCTTTTGGCCGGTAGCGGCCTCGCGCAAGATAAATTCTCAGGAAAACCTCCTGGGCGATCTCCTCTGCTTCCTCTCTTCTCCCAACAAACCGGTAGACAAAGTTAATGATTGGTCTTTGGTACCTCTCTAAGATTTGATTAAAGGCGTCTATTTCCCCTTTTTTAACGCGAAGCATCACCTCACTATCGGCATCCATTACCCCTAATTCTATCAACTATCCTTGCTCAAAGCAACTCTTTTGCCCAGAAATCTCTGCAAAAGTTGAGATACGGGTAACACTCCTGTTATTTCTAAATATGGTAAAATTCAGAATGATCGGAGAGGGCGAGGAGGGTATTTTAGTTGCTTGAAACTATCTCTGGAAGGTTAGAGGAAATATTCAGGCCCTTTACAAAACCAGAAGGGCAAGGTCGCCTTGAAAGCTCCTATGTCCCTTACTTATAAATATCGTGTGTGCCTATATCATGGTAAAGAACTGTTTCATCATCAATAAAGCGAAACATAATTCGATACTCATAATTTATAGAATATGACCAATAATTCTTGAATCTTCCTTTAAGTCTGTGGGTATTAAGACGAGGGTCATATGGATTGGCTTTGAATATCTTCTCTCTCTGTTTAGCCCGCAGTTTTATCTTTTCGGGTAAACTTTTATATGCTCTGATAAAATGATTGGTAGGATAGATTTTACCGATTGTCATTGTTCGTCCAGGTCGGACAGTGACTGGATAGGTTTTAATTTCCCCCTACGGTACTCCTCCTCTCCTTTACGGATAATCTTTAGAATGTGTGCCTCTTCTAAAAGTCGTAGCATCTTTGCATAGTCTTTCGCACCTATGATGACAGCGGTGCGGTTGCCATTTTCATCAATGACAAATTTCTCATGAAAAACTGTTCGCATCTTTTCCGCCTCCTCTATAGGATCTCACCATAACCCAAATAGATTGCAAGAGCTGAAGCTTTTGCATGTAAATCACCCTTACTGCTTGAATTATAATATTTCACAAGTGGAAAGTCAAAAAAATCAGTAGTTCTGGCATTTTCCCAATGGGGAGATAAATGAGTAGATTAGTGACGAAAAGGTAGGAATTATACGGATTTGATAAATCAAACCCCTACACCCTCACCATACCTTCCCCATCAAGGGGGAGGATTAAGGAGAGGGGATGAGATTGCCACGTCGCTACCGCTCCTCGCAATGACAGGTATGGTTATTTGCAAAAAATTTCCTTTAGGTATTTGCCGGTATAGGAATTGGAACAGAGCGCCACTTCTTCAGGGGTGCCGGTAGCGACAACATAACCTCCTTTCTCTCCTCCTTCGGGACCTAAATCAATGATGTAGTCAGCACTTTTAACTACATCGAGTTGATGTTCAATGACAATAACGGTGCTGCCCTTATCTGCTAATCGATTAAGGACATTGAGCAACTTTTCAATATCGGCAAAATGCAAACCTGTGGTTGGTTCATCAAGAAGGTATAAGGTACGCTCTGTCCCTTTGCGGGAAAGTTCGGTCGATAATTTTACCCTTTGGGCCTCCCCCCCGGAAAGGGTGGTGGCCGATTGACCCAACTCTAAATATCCCAGACCAACATCATTTAAGGTTTTCAATTTCCTTCTGATGCCTGGAATATTCTCAAAAAATCTTAAAGCTTCTTCAATCTTCATCGCCAGTACCTCGGCAATATTCTTCCCCTTAAAACGAATCTCCAGGGTCTCCCGATTATACCTTTTTCCCTTGCAAACCTCACAGGGAACCTCAATATCGGGTAAAAAGTGCATCTCAATCTTGGTAACACCATCTCCCTGACAGGCACCGCATCTCCCATCCTTGACATTAAAACTAAATCGTCCCGGTTTATAACCGCGCACCTTTGATTCAGGAAGTCGAGAAAAAAGTTCCCTTACGAGAGAGAATAGTCCGGTATAGGTGGCGGGATTGCTTCTGGGGGTTCTGCCAATCGGTGACTGATCCACAAGCACCACCTTATCAATCTGATTTGCTCCAAGAATGGCTTTGTGCTTTCCTGGCTTTTCTCTACTGTGATAAAGAATTTTATTTAAGCCCTTACGCAGCACCTCATCGATAAGGGTGCTTTTTCCTGAACCGGAGACGCCGGTAATACAGATAAAAAGTCCTAAAGGAATCTTGAGGTCAATATTTTTCAGGTTATACTCTCCTGCTCCTCTGACTTCCAAAAATCTATTCTCTTCAGGTTTTCTCCTTTGGGAAGGAGCCTTAATCTTTAATTCTCCCTTTAAATATTTACCGGTAACCGAGGAGCTGCATTTAAGGATATTCTGCAGGCTTCCCTGAGCAACAACTCTTCCTCCCGCAAGGCCTGCTCCGGGACCAAGATCCACAAGCCAGTCGGCAGTTCTGATCGCTGTCTCATCATGTTCTATGACAATTACGGTATTACCAAGATCGCGCAATCTTTTTAAGGTGCCAAGTAACATGCGGTTGTCCCGCTGATGTAAACCAATTGTGGGCTCATCCAGGATATAAAGCACCCCCACAAGACCGGAGCCAATCTGGGTTGCCAATCTTGTTCGCTCCGCCTCCCCTCCGGAAAGGGTATGGCTCATTCTATCCAGTGTAAGATAGTCAAGGCCTACCTCGGCCATAAACCTTAGCCTGCTCCTTATCTCCTTTAAGATTTGAGAAGCGATGAAGGCTCTTCGTTTGTCAAGTCTTAAATGGGTAAAGAAATCCATTGCCTGGGTAATTGACATTCCGGTTATATCCTGGATTGACTTATCCTTAACGGTAACGGCCAAGGATTCTGCCCGGAGCCTGCCTCCTTCACAGGCGGGACAGGGAAGTTCTCGCATATACTTTAGGATTTCGGCTCTGCGGAATTCACTTTCGGTCTCCCTCATTCTTCTCTCCAGGTTGGGAATCACCCCCTCGTAATTAAGGTCCCCTGAACCATAAAGGACAGTATTCAGATCCTTCTTCCTGAAATCGGATACCGGAGTATCCAGGTCATAGCCAAGATGATTAGCTATCCGGCGTAACTTCCTGCGATAGTGAAGGAAGATTCCTCTGCCCCCGGCCTCATGCCAGGGCTTAATTGCACCCTCGTAAAGAGTCTTGGACCTATCAGGAATCACCAAATCAGGGTCAACCTCTATTCTAAACCCTAATCCCTTACAGGTCTGGCAGGCACCATAGGGACTGTTAAAGGAGAACATCCTTGGCGTTAGTTCCTCAAAGGAGATGTCACAATGAGGACAGGCATAATTCTCACTGTAGAGGGAGTCCTTCCCATCTAGGTTAATAATTACTGAGCCCTTTCCCAATTTAAGAGCTATCTCAGTAGATTCGGCTAACCGTGATCTATTCTTCTCTTTTAGCAAAATTTTATCGATGATAACCTCAATCTTGTGCATCTTGTATCTGGCTAGGGAGATTTTCTCTGCTAAATCATAAATTTTTCCATCCACCCTTACCTTGACAAAGCCGGAGGACTCAATATCGCGAAAAAGTTCTCTGTATTCACCTTTTCTGCCTCTGATGATTGGGGCTAAAATCTGGATATTGGTTCCGGGAGGATATTTCTCTATTCTTTCGCAGATCTCCTGAAGGCTCTGCCGGGAAATAGCCCTTCCACATTTTGGGCAGTGAGGAATGCCAATCCGGGCGAAGAGAAGGCGCAGATAGTCATAGATCTCTGTGGTTGTGGCTACGGTGGAACGGGGGTTAGAGGCAGCTCTTCTCTGCTCAATGGCAATGGCGGGTGGAAGCCCGCTGATATAGTCTATCGCAGGCTTCTTCAGTTGCTCAAGGAACTGTCGGGCGTAGGCAGATAGGGACTCAATATAGCGACGTTGACCTTCGGCATACAGGGTATCAAAGGCTAAAGAGGATTTGCCCGAGCCAGAAAGACCGGTGATAACGATGAGTTTATTGCGCGGAAGGGTAAGGTCGAGATTTTTAAGGTTATGTTCGGCAGCCCCTTTGATAACAATCTCATTCCCTGCCATTCACTTTGCATCCTTAACACAGCGGAAACCAACAGTAGGGCTTGCCGTAATGGGATTGCTTCTCGCAACCGTTGTAACCCTTCCCCCCCCATCTTTCCAACTGCCACCACAGGCAAGATGCCATTTATGCTTAGTATCGTAGAGGGTGGAGGTCCATTCGCAGGCATTACCCGCCATATCAAAACAGCCGTAGGGACTAGCGCCATAAGGATAATTGCCTACCGGAGAGGTTCCTCTTCTTTTAGATTCACTACTGTTGCAATTATTCCTCTCAAATCTATTTCCCCAGGGGTAAAGCCTGCCATCGGTTCCTCTCGCCGCTTTTTCCCACTCGGTTTCGCTAGGCAGTCTCTTACCGCTCCAGCGTGCATAGGCAACAGCATCCGCCCAGGAGACATTAACCACTGGATGGCGAGCAAGACCAGGAGGAAAATTATTCCCCTCCCAGATATTGTATTCGCTCTTCCCGGGATGCTTGGGTGCTCGATGACCAGTGGCATCAACAAATTTCTTATAATCATCATTGGTTACTTCGTACTTGTCGATATAGAAGGCTCCCATAGAAATCTTTACTGTTTTATCTTCCTTATCCCAGCCAATAATAAACTCTCCTGCCTGGACATGAACCATCTGGGATGGAGCCTCAGGTCCCTCTCTTTTCTTGGCAGTTCTGGAAGGGGTAGAAGCTCTGCGGCGGGTAGAGGTACTTGTTCTATAGGTAGAGGCTTCCTTTCTTGGTCCTCTTTTACTTACCTTTTTCTCCTCGATTTCAATTTCTCTCTTCCTGGAGACCGCTGCAGAAAAGCGTTTATTGAGATAGAAACCTAAGTAGACCAACCCGGCTATCAGGACTAAAGATATAAGAGTAGAGATGATACCGGCATACGATTCTCTCTCTTCAACCGGAATAGCCTTTTTCTTCTTTTCCTCTCCTTTTGCTCCCCAGTATTTAACCACTATATTTTATGTTATACCTTATATTTCTCCCATTGTCAATTGACAAAGCATCCATTTTGAGGTATAAATAGAATAGTAAATACTCGGTTAACCACGTCATTGCGAACGAAGTGAAGCAATCTCTCTTTTCAAAGAAGTCAGGGATTGCCACGCCCTTTGGGCTCGCAATGACAACATAGATGTAGTTTTCTGAATACTTACATAAAATAAGAATGAAAAAAGGATTTACCCTAATAGAAGATAAAAGGGACTGTCCCAGAAATTATCCGCCAGAGAACTTTGGCGGAAGAGCAGTAGATTCGGGACTGTCCCAAAGTAGAAAGGGTTTTACCCTCATAGAGTTGCTGGTGGTGATTGCAATTATTGCGATTTTAGCGGGAATGCTTTTGCCTGTACTTTCCAATGCCAGGGAAAAGGCCAGAGCATCGGTCTGCCTTTCCAATCTGAAGCAATTGGGCGCTATTTTTACGATGTATCTGCAGGATTATAATGACTATCTGCCTCCTGCTGAAGATTGGTTTAATGCTACAGAGGTCTACGGAAGCGTTGATGATTGCCTTGATTACAAAGGGAGTGCTAGTGTCCTGTAACTGAAACATCTTTACACTTTTGTGACTTTGCAAGAATTTCATTTGCTGTCTTTATCCAGACAAAT
>DAOVGU010000084.1 GCA_030672255.1 bacterium | reverse complement strand
TCAAGAAAAACATCTTGACGGTAGTTACCTCTCTGGGTAATATGGTGAGGTAATCCAACGGCAACTACTCGAGCTATGCGTGGCATAGATGAATATTAACATAAGCAAATAGATATTGTCAAAGAAAATGGTCGCTGTCCCTATTTTTCTATTTTTCCATCTTTCATTGGAAACTCCTCTCCTGATGTCTTGTTTCTCCTTTGTTCGAGAGCCACTGTCAGCAGGACTAGCAGGATACCACATAGAAGGCAGAAAACTGCTATCCTGAGCCACCAAGGTACAACTGGGTCGTCAGCAACAATCACGTGCCAAGGTATCCCGGCAAATATTGCAGTGAACAGCCCGAGCACGAAAGATAGAGAGCCAATTAGTCGAAGTATTTTCATGATCTCCTTTTGCAATTAGGTTGTAACTTTTATTTTGTGAGTTGCTTTGATTTCTCTCAACAATTCCTTTACTAATTTTTCTTCCTTTACCTTTCTTATCGGCTTGCCCTTTTTAAAGAGGAGCCCACTTTTCTTTCCTCCCGCAATACCAATATCTGCCTGTCTTGCCTCGCCCGGACCATTGACTACACAGCCCATAATAGCAATTTTAAGTGGTAAGTGATAAGTGATAAGTGATAAGGAAAATAGTCTCCTTTCAAATTCTTTTACTATTTTAGGCAGGTCAATTTCGCATCTTCCGCAGGTAGGACAGGAGATAATCTCCGGATGAAAAAAACGAATTCCGAGAGCCTGCAGAACCTCCTGAGCCACTCTTACTTCTTCTTCCGGGCTCTCGGTCAAAGAGACGCGAATCGTATCCCCAATCCCTTCCTGCAAAAGAACCCCAATACCTAAAGAAGATTTTACCACCGCCTCTCTTCCTCTTCCGGCCTCTGTAATCCCAAGATGGAAAGGGTAATTGCATCGAGAAGCCATAAGTCGATAACTCTCAATTGTACTTTTTACCTCCGGGGTCTTCAAGGAGATAACTAAATCAAAAAATCCGATGTCTTCAAAAAATTTGCGCCAGTCATCAACCAATTTCACTAAAGAGAAAGTGATTCCTTTTTTTTCTATTCTTTTGATGGAACCGGAATTTGCTCCAATTCTCAGAGGAATTTTTCTTTCACCAGCTAAATGAGCTATTTCCTTTAACCCCTTCTTCTCCATATTGCCCGGATTCAGCCTTACCTTATCTGCTCCGGCACTAATAGCTTTCACCGCCAAAGAGGTTTGAAACTGAATATCAGCAATAAGAGGAATTTTTACTGAGCTTTTAATCTTTTTTAGAGAGGAAATATCTTCATCGTTAACTATTGCTAAGCGGATAGCTTCACAACCACATTTCTCTAACCTTTTTATCTGAGAGAGAACTTTCCTGGTGTTTCGGGTAGGAATCTTAACCATCGATTGAATTAAAATCGGAGCATCTCCCCCAATAAAAAGATTTCCTACCCTTACCTTCCTTGTCCTCCTCCGCTTAATCATCTTTTAGCCTGAATGATATGTGTCGTGACTTAGAATTCAATAAAATAGATTAATTCCTTATCAATTTTTTCAAGGTCTAACAGAACTTTTTCTCTTCTTGGTTGTCCACCAGCATTCCTAAAATCTCTCTGGAATGAACCACACTTAACCAAAGTATTGTCTGTTATTTTAATAAAGGAAACCTGCTGCAAATCAAAGGAAACTTTTCTTATTCTCGACCAAGCACCTCTCTTTACCCTTTCCATCTCGTATTTTGATTTTCCACCTTTCAATGCTTCATGCCACTTTTGGAATGTTCTGTCTTCATCATTATATAGAACCTTCCCAAGAGCGAGAATTAGACCAACCGCTCCATAATCTTTAATCGCTTTTGCTGTCGCTTCACTATCGTTAACAATAATCTGATGGCTGCTTGTATTCATAGCGTGTGCTTTGAAATCCCAAGGGATATTTTTGAACCCATCAAATTCCACCCTACCATATTTTGGTCCAGGTATATCCATAACTTTTGATAAATGCTTCCCACATAAAAACTGAAAATAAAATCCTATCCATTCCATCTGTTTCCAGTGAGAGAAATTTGCTTTTTTCATTTTCAAAATAGAGTTCCTTCCGTCCCATAATTTGGGTATATGCTTTAACTTTTTAGCAATTTGTTTAGTGCTTTTCAAACAAACCATTTTGCTTTTTCCATATCTTGTTTTCCCGCTATCGAACAACTTTAATAAAGTTTGAGTACTTTCCTTATAATCTTCCTTAATTCTGTATAAATTTTTCTCCAATCTCTCTTTCGCAAACTCATAATATTCCTTTACAATCTCAAACCCAACATATTGCCTATTTAACATTTTACTTACAACCGCTACCTGACCTGAGCCTAAAAACGGATCCAAGATAATATCTTGTTCTTCGCTTGAATACATCAATATTTTTTTGACTAATTCAGCGGGTAATTTCGTAGGCGTTTTTTGATCTCCTGTCCAATACTCCCTTTTTATTATCCAAACATCCTCTTTATCTTCGTAATGCAAGCTTTTCCCTGTTTGACTTTTAGATTCTTTATTATACCGAGAATAAGGGGAAAATTTTCTCTTCTCATCATTTTTACAGACATAAAGACAATGATAATGCGAGGTTACAAATTTTCTTTTTGTTACAACACCAAATTGATACTTCCAGATAATATGGTTTATAGTAACAAAACCCAATTTATCTATTGCTATCAAAATATCTTTCAAATTATTCCACCCCGAAAAAACATACATACTTCCAGATTCTTTTAGTATTCTATAAACCTCTTTCATCCATTCAAGAGTAAAATCAAAATATTTCTCCTTAGAGATTTCATTATACCCCTCCAAAACCCTTGAGGCAGTTCTATGATAGTTATTTCTTTTCGCTTTAAAATTTATCGCAAAAGGCGGATCTGTTACCACAAGATCTATTGTATTATCCGGGATACATTTCATCCCCTCCACACAATCCATATTATAGATTTTGTTAAATCCCAGCTTTTCCATATTTTCACACCCTCACACTACCTCCTCAATTCACTTTCTCCTAACTTTTATCTTTCCATAATTAGTTCTGCCTATTTCTCTGTAATTTCTAAAAGTTTCATCTATAAGTTCTAACTCATGTTTTTTAAATCTTGAACCCAGTAAATTCCACAACACCTGATCACTTATAAATTTGTCCTTATAAAGTTTGGTAATCAATTGCAATTTAGTCAATGGCCTCTTTCTATTTTTCAATATGTCCTTCATAGTATTCCTCAAATTCTCTATTCTGAAAGTAAAATGTATTCTTTGAGATAACTGTATTGAATTTCTCTTCTATTGAGGGATAAGAGATATTATCCATACTTTATCTTGTAGCTTTTATGACCAAGGACAACCAGGGACAGGACATCTCCAATAAGTTCCTGGTGGCACTGCAGGATGATTAGCATTATCTGGTGGATGATACTTATGGTACCTTCGCACTCTAAGTAATATGCTCGCATTGGAGAATCTGTGTATTCAAACCAAAAGTATCTATAGCCTATATTTTCTCTGGCAGAATCTTTGATACGAGCGACTAACTTAGCATCCGAATGCCCAACATAATGATCTGCTCTGCCATCACGAGATAAAATATAATCTCCTGATGAAGTTTTTTACAATACGCAAATTAACTCGCGGAAGAAGATGTCGTCCTCTCATAATTATACTCTCTTTAAATTTTAATTTTGTTAAATATTCTCATCTGTTTTTGTTTCCTTGGGGACAAAGTACTCCTCATGACGATATTCTTCTCGGGATATAAATCGGAATCCATCTGTCACCAAACATATTCAACTCTTTTATTTCGTTCATACTAAGTTCTGGAATTTCTATATGTATATTTTTTTGCTTTAAAAAATCATTAATTTTGTCTCGATATTTCCTCAAAAGTTTAATATGGCGTTCTCTGATCTTCAGATTATTTGACCAATCAGTACCATGAACAATTCGTTGAATTTCTTTCATCTGACCACCAAAAACCATGCCGAAATTTTCTATCGTATCTTGTACTTCTTTCTTTGGCAATTTAATTCGCACAATTTTAGGAATTGGATTTCGCTTGTCATATCCGCCCAAGATAAATTCCAAATTCGGCCTCTTTTTCTCATTTGGATATCTGCTTTCAAAGCATTGAAAAATATGAGTAAGGATTTTATTGGCTATCGTTTTTACAGTGTAATTTTTGGGCTTAGACTTCCCCTGGAAAACAGGTTCCTTGCTCCTGAATTCTTCAATCAAACTTTTTATAGTGCGGTCCCCAATAGAGGTGATACCCGTATACATAAATCCCATTGGTAACGGATAAAGAGAAAACAATTTAGTCATATGGGCCATATGGGTATAAGGAACAGATTTGGCTTTTTCACATAGCATGGCAAGATTTCTAAGCGTTGGATTGCCATTCTTGTCTTTCTTTAACTCAGAATCTTTTTTAGAATCAAAGAATTCAAAAAGAATTCAATAAGATCTAATGGATCTATTAAATATCTTGTCGTGGTTCCCAAACTATCACAGCCAAGAACTAAAGAATCTTTTGTTTTTAACGCAACTAAACTTGTCATAGTTCCTTCTCAAGAAATTAGCATAAGAAATTTATCCCATGCCGTTTTCTTCATGGCTCTTTTCTCAAAAACAATATATATTCATCTCTCATTGTATCCTGAATGCCTTTTATGGGCTGAGTGATTTTTTTGGTCAAGGACCAATGAATGATTTATAACCATTTCTTCCACTTTGGTTTCCATAATATGCTCAATCTATTCTTTCCTACTTCCTCCCCCGTAGGTTCGGAATGTTTTCCGCAGCGTGCCTTTGTGACGACGGAACGATAGCTGAAGAGACCCGCAAGGGAAATTTCCGAACCTAATCATTTTTTAAATATTCGCAGGAGGTCATTGTAGGTGACGAAGAGGAAAAGGGCAAGGAGGAGAGCAATGCCTATTGTCTGAGAAAGTTCCAAGAGACGCTTACTCGGTCTTTTTTTGGTTATCCTTTCTATTCCCAATCCCGCGATTCTGCCTCCATCCAAAAGAAAGAAGGGGAAAAGATTAATCACCCCTAAATTGATACTTATCAAAGCAAGAAAGGAAAGGAAGTTGCTCAAGCCCAGATGGGCAAATCGGCTGGTCAGTTGAGCAATCCCTACTGGTCCCGCTAAGTATTTAGCAGAAACCTCTTTGGTAAAGATTTTCTTTAAGACAACAAAAATTAAAACAACTACGTCCTTGGTGTGTACTGCCGCTTTCTTCACCGCCAAAGGCAAACCAACCTTCTCCTTGTAAGCAAAGGGCATAATTCCGATTAACCCTACCTTTTCTTCTTTACCGGTAATTCCAGGCAATCTTTTTTCCTCAGGAGTAATGGTTAAATAGAACTCTTTTTTGTCTCGTCTTACCAAAAGTTCAAGTCTCTCTCCCGCACTTTTATGAATGATCTCGGACATTTCTTCCCATTTGTTGATTTTTGTATTATTAATCATCAAGATAGCATCGCCTTTCTGCAGACCACTTTTTTCTGCAGGACCATTCTTGATAACATTACCAATCTTTGTGGAGGCTAAATCAAAACCCTCCACTCCTAACATAAAGACAAGAACAAAAATTAAAAAACCAAGGAGAATATTATTAAAAGGACCAGCAGAGAGCACCAGCGCCCTTATGCCCGGAGATTTAGAAAAATATTCACAACTCTTTTCTCGGGAAGACTCTTCTTCTTTCGTTTCCTCAGGGTATTCACCAGCCAATTTCACATATCCACCAAAAGGGAACGGAGAGATTTGGTAGGTGGTCTCACCCTTCTTGAGTTTAAAAAGTGCCGGACCAAGACCAAAGGAGAAGCTTTCTACCTTTATTCCCACCCTTTTTGCTACCAAAAGATGCCCTAACTCATGGATAATAATAACGGTGCCAAAGACAATAAGAATCGCTAAAATATTAATAATCATCTTTTTTACTCTTAGGGGTCTGGTATAAACATTTGAAAATTTTTTAAAATGTTGAGACCTGACCCCTTCACTACGAAACTTTCAGCCTTCTCCTTCGCCCATCTATCGGCAGTTAAAATGTCCTCTAAACTCGGGTCTTTCACCACCTGGTGAAGATCCGTCGTTCGCTTGATAATCTCGGGAATCTTCCCAAACTTTATTTTCTCCTTTAAGAAGGCATTCACTGCCACCTCATTTGCTCGATTCAAGACCGCCGGCATCGTTCCCTCCTCACGCAAAGCATCATAGGCATATTTCAAGCAGGGGAACCTATCAAAATCCGGTTTCCTGAAATTTAATCTTTCAATTTTTGAGAAGTCGAGCTTGGGCAAACTGCTTTCCACTCTCTCGGGATAATGCAGAATATAATGAAGAGGAAGTCGCATATCCGGGAAGGCTAAAATGGCAGAAATGAAACCATCCTTGAATTCGACCAGAGAATGGATAATTGCCTCTTGATGGATAACCACCTCAATAAAAGAAGGTTCAACTCCAAAGAGATGATGGGCCTCAATTACCTCCAGACCCTTATTCATAAGGGTAGCGCTGTCAATACTGATTTTTTTGCCCATCTTCCAGACAGGATGCCTAAGAGCAACCGAGGGCGTTATATCTGAAAGGTCACCCTTTATTTTCTCTAAGGGACCGCCGGAGGCGGTAAGAATGATCCTTTTGATCTCAGCCGAGCGATGACCTCTTAATGCCTGGAAGATGCTATTATGCTCACTATCAACCGGCAGAATCTCTACATCGTTTTTCCTGGCCGCTTCCGTAACGATTGTCCCCGCAGAAACTATAACCTCCTTTGTAGCTAAAGCAATTGTCTTCTTAGCGTAAATTGCCTCCAGGGTAGGAAGAAGCCCAACAATTCCTACGAGAGCGATAATAACCAGATCAACCTCTGGTTTCCTGACCAATTCCAGGAGACCTTCCTTACCTAAAATTACCTTTACCCCTGATTTAATCAGGGGTAGAGACCTCGATAAGAATCTTTCTCCTGCCTCTTTATCAGTAATTACTACCGTCTCCGGATGAAATTCCTCGATCTGCTTTTCTAAGAGGTCAATATTCGACCTTGCCGAGAGTCCTTTAACCTGAAATTTCTGCGGTTCTTCCCTGATTACGGAAAGCGTATTCTGACCTATGGAGCCGGTTGAACCCAAAATAACAATTCTCTTCATAATCTCCCAAATTTCCGCTTCCTTTTACCATAATCCTCCAAAGCAAGAAGGAGGTCTTCTCGGTCAAAATCAGGCCAGAGGGTCTCAGTAACATAGAGTTCGGCATAGGAGCTCTGCCATAACAAAAAATTGCTTAATCTTTTTTCGCCGCTGGTGCGGATGATTAAATCTGGTTCGGGAATACCCGCAGTATAGAGGTAGCGGGAAAAACTTTCCTCATTTAAATCCTTGATCTTAAGAGAGCCTTTTTTAAGATCTGCGGCAATCTTTCTGATGCCATCGATGATTTCCTGCCTCCCTCCATAATTAATGGCTAAATTAAGAATTAATCCTTTGTTATCCTTTGTCTTCTCTATCGCCTTTGCTAAAAGATTCTGAAGGGAACCGGGCAATTCCTTTAGCCTTCCAACGGCATTAATCCTAACATTTCTCTGGTGCAGTTCAGCCACTTCCTTCTCGATATATCTTGCCAAAAGTTTCATTAAAAATTTAACTTCAGAAACCGGCCTTTTCCAATTCTCAGTAGAAAAGACATAGAGGGTCAAAACCTTAATTCCTACTTCAGAGGATACCTTTACGATCTTCCGAACCGCCTCCACCCCTTTTCTGTGGCCAGCGATCCTGGGTAAGTGCTTTCTCTTTGCCCAGCGACCGTTGCCATCCATAATAATGGCAATATGCCTTGGTACTTTCACAATTTGAATTCCTCCCCTAAATAGATTTTTCTTGCCTGCTCACTCTCCACCAACTCCCTTGCCTCTCCCGAGATAAGAATCTCCCCGCGGTGGATAATATAGGAACGATCGGTAATTTCCAGGGTCTCGCGCACATTATGGTCGGTAAGCAAGATTCCTAATCCATCGGCCGAGAGTTTCTCGATAATTGCCCTTATTTCAGAAACGGTGATGGGATCTATTCCGGAAAACGGCTCATCCAGAAGAAGAAAGGAGGGAGAAATTACTAAAGCCCTGGTTATCTCCAAGCGGCGCCTCTCTCCACCGGAAAGGAGGTATGCTCTATTTTTAGCCAAAGGTTCCAGCTCTAATTTGTTCAGAAGTTCTTTTAGCCGGCGCTTTCGCTCTTTCTTATTTATCTTAAGCGTTTCTAAGATGGCCATAATATTTTCTTCCACCGTTAATTTGCGGAAGATTGATGGTTCCTGAGGAAGATACCCCATTCCCAGGCGCGCCCTTTTATAAATAGGAAGAGAGGTAATCTCTTCGCCATTAAGGGAAACGGAACCCCCCTCTGGTCTAATAAGACCAATGATAATATGAAATGTGGTGGTCTTTCCCGCTCCATTAGGGCCAAGAAGACCCACAATCTCTCCTTCTCTCACCTCCAAGGAAAGATTGTTTACGACAACCTTTTTGCCATAGGACTTTCGGATATTCTTAAGCTTTAAGGATTTCACTATAGCTTTTCCTGTCCTTTCTCTTTTGGGGAAAGGCCAAGATGCTGAAAAGCATGTTTTGTTGCAACTCTTCCCTTTAAGGTTCTTTCCAAATAACCTTCCTGCACTAAATAGGGCTCGTAAACCTCCTCTATTGTATCCGCCTCCTCACCAACCGCTACCGCCAATGTTCTTATTCCCACCGGTCCTCCACCAAATTTATGAATGATGCTTTCCAAGATTCTCTTATCCATTTCATCCAAACCCTTTTCATCGACCTCCAGTAGTTCTAAAGAGCTCTTGGCAATTTCAAGAGTAATAATTCCTTTCCCTTTGACCTGAGCATAATCCCTAAGTCGGCGCAGAAGCCGATTGGCAACCCGTGGTGTTCCCCGGGATCTTTTAGCAATCTCCGCGGCCGCTTTCTCCTCAACCTCAATCTTTAAGATTTTACTCGAACGCCTAACAATCTTTGCTAACTCCTCGGGCTGATAAAAGGAGAGTCTATGACCGATACCAAATCGAGAGCGAAGAGGGGAGGTGATAAGACCGGTTCGGGTAGTTGCTCCAATGAGGGTAAAGGGTTCCAGTGTCAGGCGAATGGTATTGGCTCTGGGACCCTCCCCGGTCATAATTGAGATTGCAAACTCCTCCATTGCTCCATAGAGGTACTCTTCTACGGTATGGGGTAGCCGGTGAATTTCATCAATGAAAAGAATATCCATTCTTTTAAGATTGGTTAAGAGACCGGCTAAATCCCCCGGTCTCTCAATTACTGGGCCGGAGGCGGTTTTAATATCCACCTCCATCTCCCGGGCAATGATATAGGCAAGAGTGGTTTTGCCCAGTCCCGGAGGACCGCAAAAGAGAGCATGGTCCAATGGTTCCACTCTCTCCTTTGCTGCCTTAATAAAAACTTTAAGATTTTCCTTTACCCTCTCTTGACCAACAAAATCTTTAAACTCCTTAGGTCGCAAAGAGCTCTCATACCTTAAATCATCTGTAGTTATTTTGGGACTGACAACCCCTTCCTTTTTCTTCATTTACTGACCAATTTCCCTTACAGGAACTCCTTTTGTAGGGGCGACAGTTGCTACAAGCTTAACCTGAAAGACTAATTACGCAGATTCCTACTGAAGTAAGCAGATATTACAGTAGCAGAATTTATGACGCCCACTCACCAATTATTATACCATATTCTTTTGATTTTGGATATTAAAAGTAGTGCGACCCTTTATAGGGTCGCTAAAGCACATCCAATACTGTCATTGCGAGGAGTCCCCCCTTCTTGCTTTCCCAAGAAAGCAGGTGGGACGACGTGGCAATCCCATGTAGTTCACTGAGATT
>DAOVGU010000008.1 GCA_030672255.1 bacterium | reverse complement strand
AGGGTCATCCGAAAAGTAAGTATAACTCATTTAAAAAACCTTCCCAGATGATGGCCTTCTGCGATGGTACGGGCGTGAAATACTACTCTTCTTCCAGCTCTCCTCGCATCTCCTACCGCCATAGTGGAGGCTGTAATGTACTTTACTTAGATGGACATGTTGGCTGGAGAAAGGAAGGTTCAATTAAAACATATCCTGAATATCCATTTCCTGAAGCCAATGAAGATCCATTTTGGAGCTGGTCGCAGTAAAGACCCATTTTTGACAATACGAAAAAAAATTAAGGGAAAAAAAGATGAGTGCGTCAAATAAAGTCGCAGCCAACAAAATATTTGGCCTAATGGGTGAAAGTCCCATCTTGGCAATTTGTTCGTTTCGGCCAAGAAGTTGCAGGGTCATTATCGTTACTACGGTATCAGCGGAAATATGCGGGAGTTACGACACTTCTACTTGCAGGCTATAAGTAAAGCCTTCAAGTGGATAAATCGACGCAGTCAGAAAAGGAGTTTTGACTGGCGTCAGTTCTGTCTGTATCTTCAGCATAACCCCTTGCCGAAACCAAAGATATACCATCGTTATTCCGTTCTTTGGTAAGGAGGTGTTTCTGAAGAGCCGGATGAGGGAAAACCTCGAGTCCGGTTCTGTGAGGGGCGCTAACAGTCAAAAGATTGGAAGATGCCTACTCGACAAACAGAATGAAAATATTCCTGTTTTAGACTTCAGAAAAGGTTCTGGAGGGCAGGAATGAAATCGGAGAGAAATGACTAAAACGAAAAAGATGAGATATAGACTAATCAAATTTAGGGGTATGATTGTCTTAACAACTCTATTTATGGCAGGAAACTTTGCCCAGAGCGAAGTAATTAATTTCAAAGAGGAGAAGGTTGGGGTAGAGACACAGCTGCTTGTGGAAACTTCTTACTATCAGGCAACAATTTTACCTGATCGAGGAGGCCGTATAGGAAAACTCATTTTAAAACCTAGTGGAACGATTATAACCAGTGAGGCAGAAAGACGAGAAGGATTTGGAATTGGCAAGGATATGGAGATAAGAGATGGCTTTCCTGGAGAATTCCTAAATGCCAATTATAAGTGGGAGGTAGTAGAGAAAGACTTTGCCCAAATAAGCATCAAACTTTCATATCAGGGAGCAGCAACTCCACGTGCCAGAGGCATAGTTATCGAGAAAGTTTATACCTTTTCTTTACATACTCCGGTTATCAAAGTAGGAGTTTCTATAAAGAATAATGGCAAGGGGAAAAGATTCGGCTACCGTATTCACAATGCCGCTATTGCTGGAGGAAGAGTAGATGAGAATGATATCTATTTTATTCCCACTACCGAGGGGGTAAAAAAGATATCCTATAATAAAAAGGGTGGCCAGTACTATTTCAAGGATATCACTGCTGGCTGGGCTGGGGTATGGGATAAAAAGGCTAAAGAAGGCCTAATATATAAGGTTAACTATGATGCTATAGATAAGTTTTATATCTTTATGGCTGCTGAGAATCATGGTGCCAATATAGAATGGTTCTATTATGACATACCTTTAGAGAAAGGTAGCCTATGGCGGACAGAATACTGCATTATTCCGGTAACCAACTTATCTTTTGTTCCTTCTTATGTCGATGAAGAAAAGATAGTTTATGTTAATCAGAATACTTCTTCTATTCAAGTAGGAATTAAAGGTTTGGTAAGTAAAAAGGGCATAAAAATTAAAGCTGAAATTTTA
Source organism: bacterium (assembly GCA_030672255.1). Lineage (GTDB taxonomy): Bacteria > Ratteibacteria > UBA8468 > UBA8468 > UBA8468 > DAOVGU01. The sequence continues at coordinate 2,628 of DAOVGU010000008.1, read as the reverse complement.
GATAAAGATCATGTTCCCATTCTTAAACTTGGTTCCAGATCATTCAATCTTAAGGTTAACACCTTAACCCAGGTGAAATTTCCATATAAATTTAAAGAAAGAGATTATGCATTAAAGGTAAATTTCGGAAATACTGAATTTATTACTCCGCTTTTGAAAAGTAAAGATATCTTCACCATCGCCAGACCAAAGCAGCATCCTCCTCTTATTGCTCAGACTATAAAACCTATCTCTGAGAAAATAGCCAAAGAGGAAGAAATCAATATACTTCTGGTAGGTTCATATAGTTCAATGAGTGCACACTGTTCTTTGTATCACATAGCTGATTCTATAGAAACACTCCCTTTAAAAGTGAAGATTGATACTTGTAACTGTTTGTGGGTATATCCTTACTATGAAGGACATTACTTACTAAACTTTCCGGTCTCAGTAAATAAGCTAAAGAGATATGAGGCAATAATATTTGTGGATGTTCCTGGCTGGGCATTTTCCCCAGGAGAAGATGAAAAACTTAAGGAATATGTAAATGAAGGGGGAAATCTAATATTTGTCGGAGACCAGGGAAGAGGTTATGAGGGAACACTTTTGTCTTCCTTTATTCCTCTTGAAATAGATTACACCAAAACTGTCAAACCTAAAAGAACAGGAAGATATTTAAATGATAAAAGCTCAATGGGTGAGATAAATTTCACTGACTATACTCATCCGATAGTAAAAGGTTTACCTAAGGAGAATCTTCCAAAGATAGCTGTACATATGGCTAGAGCAAAAGAGGGTAGTAAGACCTTGGCTACAGTATTAGGGCATCCTATGTTGACTCTGAGGAACTATGGGAAAGGACATATTATCTCTTTCCCTATTACTTTAAGTGAGGATCCGGATATTGGGGGGTATAATGGTCCGGATATAAGGGTAACATATACATATGATTATTTTAAAGACAAACTCATAAAATGGACATTCTATGATGACCTCTGGCGCCAAATGATTTTCTGGGTAACAAACCGGTCTCCAGAAATTACTTTTGTTGATTTTCAGGGTCCATCTAATTTAAAAACATTACCAGCTCCAGACAAATTAAAGATAAGTTTTCAGATACAAAATGTAGTTCAGACAGACATTGAAGCTTCTGTTTTGTTTGAAGTGAGTAAGGATAAGGAAAAAATAGAAGAAAAGGTCGGCAACTATTTACTGAAGCCTGGAGAAAAAAAAGAGATAAGTTATTCACTTGACTTACCTTCTCTTCAAGGACAATACACCTACCAGGTAGCCATCAAGGATAAGGCAGGAAATATTATCGATTCCCGGGATAGCTCCTTCATAACACTCCCTTCACCTCATCTGGAGGTACTGCTGGAAGAAGATGACCATACCAATGTTTTTGGGAGAAACAGCTCTGTAGATTTATTAATTAGAGTCTCTGATTTAACGAACAAAAATAGGAACTTAGATAGTAAGATAACGCTGATAGATTTTCGGGGCAATATAGTTAGTGAACCCCCATTAACTAAAATAACATTTCCTAAAGAGGTCAATCAATCTCTTCCTTTGGGTAATCTGGCTAAGGGGAAATACCTAATAAAGGTAGAATTGCTGGATAAACTCAAGGTAATAGATAAGGTAGAGAAGGAGCTCTTTATTGTACCTTATTTTGAAGAAGAAGATTTTTTCCCAAATATAATGATGGACGCAGTTGTATCAACAGAAAAAAGAATGAAAGAAAGAATGGAAGAGATGGCAAATTTAGGACTAAATGGGATTTACAGCTATAATAGTGCAAGAAGATGGAGACACACCTATGATGAAGCCCAAAAACTTGATATGGTCATAATCCCGAATAATTTTGCGATAACGAAGTCATTCCGTTCTCATCCTTATCATGTTCCTTTTCCCCGAGATAGAGTACTGGAGATACTAAGAAAGTATCACAAATCTTATGGTAAGGCACCGAGGTTGCACAGTTATTATGTTGCTGATGAACCCGTGTTCAAGATATTCGAGGAGGATAGGAAAATTTTTAGAAAAAAATATGGATATGAGTTTCCCAAGACAGGGGATAGAAATTACTACTACGGCTACAAGTTTATAACTGAAGGTATGAACGATGCCTGGAAGAAAGAGAGAAAGTTACTTAAGGAATTCTATCCACAACTCAGGCAGATAGCTATTTTCGCTGGCGTGAGTCTATCAGGTGGAGTTGATCCAATAGAAGTGGCACAATCTCTGGACTTTGTAGCTGTAGATGTTTATGCCAGTAGCTGGTGGGATTGTTATTTTCTTGATTTACTGCGTGGGGCAAGGAACTTTCAGCCCAATATGTGGTTGACCCCACCAACATCGAGAATTTCTCTGGGTAGTGGTGGTTATTACCCGGAATATGTTGGAGAGCAGGTTTATAGTGCCTTAGCCCATGGGGCAGATGGATTAATGTGGTTTATATGGAAGATGGAGCAAAAGGATTTTAATGAAGATCCTCAGAGAATAGTTTGTGCGAGAAAGGTATTCGGTGAATTGAAGGAAATAGGATGTCTTTTTAAACATCTAAGAAAAGATAGAGCAAAAGTAGCGATGCTTTTTCCTCAAACCTCTCTTGTCCTTCAGCTTGGGGACTTCTCCAATGTAGCATTC
>DAOVGU010000079.1 GCA_030672255.1 bacterium | reverse complement strand
ATGTACTTCCAGAAATCCCTGTGGAGACCGACCTTTATAAGTCAGTTCTTTCTGGAGACGGGGCTATTTTAAGATGGGGGCTGAAAAATTTCAGAAGGGAGGGAGAAGAACTTTTTTCTGTTATCTCAACCGATTTACCCCTTCATCCTTTAGAATTTATTGGCTGGGGAAAGGAGATAAAATTTTTGGCGGATAAAAAATCTCTTCTTCTAAATAAGGAAAATGAAGTTGGGGAACTTACCTTAAAGGGGAAAAGCAAAGATGGGCTAGTTGTAACCAAAAAATTCATCTTTCATAATAATGACTATGGTCTTGATTTAGAGATAAAAATAACTAACCCTTCTTCCTTTGAGAAAGAAATAGATAAAATAGCAATTCTTTGCGGTTCTGGATTTTCTGCGAAAAAGAAAGGTTCCCGGTTTAATATTGAAGAGAATCAAATATCAGTTGGTGGGAAAATTACCAAATTCAGAGCCGGTAAAGTAAAAGAGAAACGGACAATCAATAGAACTGAATGGGTAGCGCAAAAGTCACAATATCTTCTTTTATTTTTAAAACCGGTCTCGGAAACAAATTCTTTTATCTATCCGGAAAAGGAGAAACTCGTTATTGGAGTTGATGTTCCTCCATTCATCGTTCCGGAAAATACGACTATAGAAAAAAGGTTCTTTTTCTATGGAGGGCCGGCAGACTACGAAATTGCCAAGGCAGAAGGTAAAGGGATAGAGAAAACGCTTGAAGGGGGTCTCTTTGTCACCTTAGGAAAATTTATTTTAAAAATCCTTACCTTTTTCTATCAGCTGGTTGGTAACTGGGGCTGGGCAATCATTATCCTTACCATTCTGGTTAAGATTCTTCTTTTCCCTCTTTCCCGAAGTTCATTCCGCTCCATCAGTCAGATGCAAAAGTTGCAGCCCTACCTTAAGGACTTAAAAACAAAGTATAAGGGGAATACTCAATTGATGAATAAGGAGATGATGGAGCTTTATCGCAAGTACAAAATCAACCCTCTTGGAGGTTGCCTGCCAATGCTTGCCCAGATGCCTGTCTTTATTGCTTTCTTCTTTGCGCTGCGTAGCGCCGTTTTTCTTCGGGGAGCAAAATTCATTTTCTGGATTAAGGACCTTTCTTTGCCCGATACGGTAATTGCTATTTCTAATTTTCCCGGGGGCGGCATTAACATTCTTCCTCTTTTGATGGGAGTGAGTATGGTAATCCAGCAGAAGATGACTACTACCGACCCCAGTCAAAAGATGATGGCTCTGATGATGCCCATTTTCTTCACCTTCATCTTCTACAACTTCCCTTCGGGCCTTCTTTTATACTGGCTGGTGATGAATATTTTAAGCATCGCCGAGCAGCGCCTTGCTACGGGAAAAAAGTGACACGAAGTGTCCCCCTGATTAAATCAGGGGCTGCGAAAGCTTGTCCCTTTGAAAAAAGGGACAGGAATCTAAAAGAATGGATTCCCGCTCACTCATTGCGGGAATGACAGGAGGGGAAAAATTGTTTTTCAATAAATCTTCTGGCCATGCGTAACCCCCTATCAAGGTAGATAGCCCCAATTATTGCCTCCAGACCATCGGCAAGATTGGAAGGCAATTCCCTTCCTCCCTGAGCTTCTTCACCTTTACCTAAAAAAAGGAATTTGCCTAAAGAGAGCCTCTCAGCAAGAGAGGCAAGATACTTTTTATTGACCAAGGAGGCCCTTTTCTCAGTTAATTCGCCCTCGGCTGCTTTAGGATATCTTTTATAGAGAATATCACTTACCACCACCTCTATGATAGCATCACCTAAAAACTCCATCCTTTCGTTGGAGGAAAGGTTGTTCTCGTAAGCAAAGGAGGAGTGGGTCAATCCCTCCTTAAGGAGGGATTTTCTCTTAAAGCAATAGCCAAGAACTTTTTCACATTCACCTGTCTTTCTCATATTTTTAGCCAACAATTATGTGTCATTGCGAGGGTTTAAAAAACCCGAAGCAATCTCAATAGCAGGCTCGGAACAGGCTCTGCAATCCCTCACTTCTGTGAAAAGAGAGATTCTTCCCCTTCACTTTGTTCAGGGTCAGAATGACCATTTCCTGGTAATTAGAGGAATAGTCATTAACCCTAAACAGATAAGTGCTAACGGAATATCGCCAAATCTGGTGTAAAAACTTAAGGAGGAGGTAGGCTCAATTTCCTCAATAAGAAAGCCAGAAACGAAAAGGGCTCGGCCATTTTCCTCTACCTTTTTCAGGATTCTTCCAGAGGGAGCGACAATACCAGAAATCCCGGTATTTGCTGCCCGTAGAAGATGTCTTCTATTCTCCACTGCCCGAAGAACAGCGGCCGCAAAATGCTGAGAGGCGCCAGAATCTCCAAACCAACTATCATTGGTAATATTCACTAAGAAATTTGCTCCTTTTTTTGTGAATCTTCGGGAAAGTTCGGGAAAGATATCCTCAAAGCAGATTAAGGTAGCAAAATTCCCTTTGGGTAAAGAGAAAATTGTGTAATTTTTGCCGGGACTGAAGTCGGGGATAAAACCCGCCGCTTTGATCACAAATCTTCTCAAGGGAGGAAATTTTCCTCCAAGAATATATTCTCCGTAAGGAACAAGGTGAACCTTATCATAAGACTGCTCAATCTCTCCTTGAGGAGAAATTAAAAAAGCGCTATTGTAGTCTTTCCTTTCTCTCCTGTCCAAAGAGCCAGCAAGTAAATAAAAACTTTTTTTCTTGACTAATTCTCCCCCCTTCTCCATCCTCCCCCTCAAGGGGGGAGGAGAAGAAAACTCTAAAGTCCTCCCCATTGATGGGGGAGGAAATAGGTGGGGGTGATAGTTAAGGAGAGTTTTTTGAATTGGCTCATCCAATCTTAAGTAGGTGCTAATGGCGCTTTCCGGCCAGACGACAAGCTCGGGTTTGCTCTTTGCTGCCTTTTTAGTAAGGTCAAGATAGATTTTGACATTTTCCTCTTTAGAGATTGGTTCCCATCTCTGGAGAGAGGGAATATTGCCCTGAATGATAGATACCTTTATACTTAACTGGTCATTAAAATTGTAGGGGCTTGATTTATCAAGCCCGCTGGGTCGGATGAATTCCGTCACTGGACTATCAGCCTCCTTCAGTAGGAATATGCGGGAAGATTCGCTTTCTGATGTTCTCACAGCAACTCCGACCCCTACTTCCTGATAAACACCAAAGAGAAAAGCAAGTAAAAGGAGAAGAAAGGATAAAGCAATAGAAACCCTTGGGGTTTTTCTTTTGAGCCTTGTTTTTTGCCTGGAGAGGAGTTGACTTAAACTGATATTAATCAGCACCACAAGACCAGAAATGATATAGACACCAAAAATTGAGGAAATCTGAATCACTCTTAAATTTTTATATTGCGAGTAACCCAAGAGTAACCAGGGGAAACCGGTAAAAAGATGACTTACAATATATTCTAAAAGAACCCAAAGTCCTGCAGCAAAAAAATTCCTGGCAGGAAAATTGCATTTAGCAACAAGGAATGCAAAGATCCCCGGATACAGGGAAAGATAAAGGATGAGGAGAAGAAAACCTATTTTGGTAACATTTGTGAGCCAGAAAAGAGTTCCACTAAAAAAAATGAAACCAAAGAGATAACCTAAAAGGAAGGGATGTCGTGAATCACGTGTGGCAAGGAGAAGAGGAACAAAAGCAATCCAGGCAAGAATTTCGTGGTCAAACGGAGGGAAGGCAAGAATGAGGAGTAAACCAGAGAGAATGGAGAAAGGTAAGCTCTTTTTCATCACATCATTTTATCTGCCGGTTTCTCCCATCAACCTTAATGATTTTTGGTTTGAAATTTTTTATTTCTTCCTCCTCAAAAATTCCGTAGGAAAGGATAATGACTTTATCCCCTTTTTCAAACCAACGTGCCGCTGCCCCATTGATGCAGATAACCCCGGAATTGCGTTTTCCTTTGATATAGTAAGTTTCTACTCTTGCTCCATTACTCAGATTCAGCACCTGAACAATCTCATTAGGCAGAATATTGGCAGCTTTAGCTAATCCCTCATCAATGGTGATGCTGCCTGAATAGTGAAGTTTAGTATCGGTAACGGTTGCTTCCGCAATTTTTGACTTAAGAATTATTCTCTGCATTAGAACATAGCAGAGCAAGCTCTGCAACTACATATTTATTTTGTCTATGTAGTGGCAAAGCTTGCTTTGCCCAGTTTATGAAGCGAAACTTTGAAATTCCTATACAATTAAATTATAGTATATAGTAGAACTCAATTAAAATCAACTTTATCTGTATTTTCTAAAATTCCGACATAAGAGATATAAGAAAAAATATTCCTGATAGAGTCTATCTCTTTCTTTAAATAAGAGATGCAAAACAAACTAAAGAATCGCCCCTGATTAAATCAGGGGTATTCTCTTTGCCAGGCAGCACAGGTAAGAATATTAAGCCTTCAGAAAAACTGAAAATATCCCCCCATCTCGGAGAGAGAAAGCTCTCTTCTGTATATCAATTGGAGTCTTTTTTGGGTAAAGATTTGGATAGAAAAAAGAGGACAGGCGGAGCTCTCATACCTTTACCTTTATAACCCAGCCAACCAACTACTTCCTTTAACTCAAATATCCCGAAATGAGGATACGCATAAAGAATCGCTCCATACCAACTGATTTCTGCATGGAGTCTGGTAAGTCCTAAAGACACAGTCTTTCCCCCTTTTTCTGTTTTGTAGCAGGTAATAAAGTTATAAATTAAAAGGGTAAAGATAATATGAAAGACAACACCAGAAAATGTTTGGGAGGGGAATTTCCCGATCTTATATCCCTGTTTTAACTCTCTAAACCCTTCGTTTTCTGTGTGATGTCTTTTACGATAGAAACAGATTGCCAGAAGAGGAGTGAAACTTTTGCAGAATTTTTTGGAGGATAACAACGTAATTGGAGAGTATCTCTCTTTCCCTTTATATTTGGTAATTATTCCCCCAGAGATGGGATG
>DAOVGU010000193.1 GCA_030672255.1 bacterium | reverse complement strand
CGGAGCTCTCTATAACTCCAGAATTTGGTATAGGTGCTTATTAATTTATAATTCTTGTTTCTAATGCTTAGATACGGATAGCCCTCAGAAACCGCAATTCTCTCCTTTAATTCCCCTTTGTTAAACACAGAGGCAAAGGAGGTCCCATCTATTTTGAAATTTATTCTATAGCCTAAGATATCGCATATTGTGGGAAAAAGGTCCATCAACTGAACCGTTTCCGTGACCTTTAGACTATATTTGTTGCTATAATCTATTATCAGGGGCACTTTAATAACTTCATCATATAGAGAATAGCCATGTCCAAAGCGCCCGTGTTCCAAAAAAGCCTGACCATGATCAGCCATCAAGACAAAGAGATATTCCCTGCTCTCTTCCCTAAGTATCTCATATATTTTGCCAACAAAATCATCCACATAATTGATTCCCGCATCATAACAGGCTATTAGATAGTTCAATTCATCCTTTGTCAGTTTAACCATACCCCTGTTTATTTTTCTAACTGTATTCCGGATTTTGTTAGAATCAAATTTCTCAGAGGTTAAAGCTCTCACCGCCTCAGAGGTTACTCCAATTTTACTTTCTAGCCCTTCTTCTAAAAAATTATAGACATACCTTTTGTCCACAGAATAAGGCTCATGCACATATTCTCCTGTATGAAATATCAAGAAGGAATTATGGTGGCTCCCTATCCAATCTTTGAATACAGATAGTGTATCCTCATTCAGCTTAAGATTCCTTTTTTCTTTAAAATGACTGCTAAAACTATTCGGACTGAGAAGAACCTTAAAATTGCTGAAGATAGCGGTATGGTAACCTCTTTCTGAGAGAAACTCAGGCAATACCGGAAAATTTCTGTTTATCCTCTGGTCAATCCAACTCAATTGAAGCACCGAAGGATACCTTCCTGAAATCATTGAATTTACTGAGGGATATGTCCAGTTTGCCTGAGCGATACCATTTTCAAACAGTACGCCGTTTTCCGCAATGGCATCTATATTCGGAGATGTTTTTCTCTGATATCCGTAACATCCCAAATGGTCGGGTCTTAAACAGTCGATTAAAAGAATACAGATATTCATTTTAAAAAAGGTTTATCGATAATTCCCTTATCCGCTCTCTCTCTCATAATCTGCAAGACCATTCCATAATGGGATGGAAACCTCTGGATATATCTCTCGAAGATTGCGGCAACTTTCCCAGTATTAGTAAATACCATTTTCTCCTTATCATCAGACTCCTCCAATTCAAAGATCGATTCTAAGATCACTCTCTGGGTATCATCCTTTTCTCTTACAATAAAGGTGGGGATAATACTTGCTCCCGTTTTCATTGCTATCTTCAGGGCTCCCGGCGAGATAAAGGCCTCTGAATCAAGCATCTTAACCGGTATCCAGTACCCTCCTTCTCTGCCATCAAAGGCAATGGCGATGCACTCATTATTTTTGAGGGATTTAAATACAGTGGAAAGTGATTGGTCAGAGCGAAGAAAATTAATCGGAAGATTATCGGAGGCCTTCCTCCTGATGCGAAATATTCTCTGGTGGATTGGCCTATTGCCCTTTAACATCGGTGGCCCCGCCAGTTGATTAATGCGGTATCCCCTATAGGCAAGAGCAGGTAAAATCAAAAGAAAGGATCCAAAATGGGACAGAAGTATTATGGCACCTTTACCCTTCTTCAAGGCTGCATTTAGATTTTCTCCACCTTCAACAGAAACCATTTTTTCCAGACGTCGCTTGGTAAGTTTACCATAAATAAGGTTCTCAACCTGCCTTTTAAAGTATATCTCAAAACTCTCTTTGACGATCCGATTAATCTCTCCAGAACTTTTGTACCTAAAGATTCTCTGTAATTCTCCCGCCATAATCTCTCTCTGATCACCGGGGAAAAGATAGAAAAGGTGAGCGCAGGAAGTAGCTATCCGGTAGGCCAATCTTAAAGGAATGGCCTGAACTACAAAACGTAGAGGATACCAGATAATCCATAAGGATAGGTCAACAAATATTCTTATCATTTAACCGGTTTAAGAATAAATCGCATGATTGAGACAGGTTCAAGATATTTTGATACAAAATAAAAATTGGCCATAAACAATGTAACACTTCCCAACAAAACTGCCCAGCTTGCTCCCACATTCCCATACTTTGGCACAAGAAATAGGCCAATCAGGCAGGTAACCAGAAAGCATAGTCCATTACTAACCATTAAAACATTCTGTCTTTTCATTGATGTTAAGATGAAATTCAGCAAAAGGTTCGCAAAGAGAGGAATGGCTATCCAGATAAGGATTTGGAATGAGGTTGTTGCTCCCAGGAATTCCTTCCCGAAAAACAGCAGGATGAACTTTTTGGCAAATACCATTCCCAATATTGAAATAGGCAGACTGAGGATAAAGGTAAATTTCAGCGTCTTCTGATAGGCAGATTTCAGGTTAGAATAGGAGGAATCAACATTTGCCATGCGCGAGAGGGCAGGAGCAAAGGCAAGCAAGAAGGATCCGGGGAGCATCAAGAGGGGTGCAATAATCCGTTGTGGCGCCTGGTAAAGGGAGATCTGCGCCGCATCCCGGAGAACCTTTAAGATGAAGACATTGACATACATATACCCCTGGGCTAAAAGTGAGGAGATAGCTATCGGGGAAGACTCCCTGAAAAGATAAGTCAGATATTGAGTTTTTCGCCCAGGTTTTACGCCCTGGGAGGCTAAGAGCCAAAAGACCAAAAATAGGCTGATACCATTCCCGACTACCATAGCAATAAAAATTGCCTTAAACCCCAGGTCGTAGTGAATCACGAGCAGAAGAAAACCGAGGATTAATGAACGCGAAAGGACAGTTATTAATGTATCGTAGCCCATCTTTTCATAAGCGATAAATACATTTACAAATGTTCTTGTCATTACCAGCATTACCTGGGAGATGGCCGCTAAATATAAAGCAAAAATTATTGTCTTTTCTGCTGGCCTAAAAATGAAAAGAATTAGCGTAATAATAATCATTGAGACAATTGCCATTAAGCCATTAAGAATAAGTCCCGAAGATAGGAAAGCCGCTGCCTTTTCCTTATCTATGGATATCTCCCTGATCAAAATCCGGGCAGACCCCCACATTACCAGTGGCAGAAGGACAAATGCAACCGCCATTACAAAGGCATATCTACCAAAGACCTCCACACCTAAGTAACGGGCAACCAGGGCGATTGTAACCATGCCTGCGATAAGCTCCGAGGCTCTCGCAATAAGCACAAATATTGTATTTCTACCAATTCGATTAATACGGGGCATACGATCTCCTTCTCGAGTGAATAAAAAGTTTTGTGAACCTCCAGTAAAGTGCCTGGATAATCCTGCATATTTTTGGGTAAAGGTTCTTCTGGAGGAACTTCCGGTCAAAAATCAATACAAAAGGAGGACTCAGTAATATCCGGATCAACCCTCGCGGGAACTTACTTTTTAACAACCAAAAAAGGATTGTTGTGTAAGAAAGCTGAGGTTGCCTTAAACTCTTCCATGTCTTTTTTTGGTGTTTAGGGAGTTCGGGTAAACTCTCAGACTTGGCCTTTTCCCATAGTTCCGTTCCCGGATAGAGAACCAGGGAGTTTATGCCCAACGCAAAACGACCGGGTAAGTTCTTCAGCAAATATCTTAAAGTTTCTCTGGAATCCTCTGAAGTCTCCCAGGGACAATCAACCAGGACATCTACCAATAAATCTATCCTCTCATTAAAATCTTTCATAATGGCAAATGCCTTATCAAGTCCATGATTTACGGGGGTCCGCTTATATAAAGCCTCTATTCTTTTGGAGCGTGATTCTACCCCCATCTGGCAGAGGAACAATCCTGCATCTGAGAGACGTTGGATAATCTCGCGGTTGACATAAGAGGGCGAAATCAAACAGGAAAAGGGCAGACCTATCCTTCTTAACAGAGCGGCTAATTCCAAAATAGCTGGGTGAGTACAAAAGCAATCATCTTCAAATCTGAAGGCGGTCATATTGGGGAATACCTCTTTAGCCCAAAGAAGCTCCTTCTCTATATGTTTAACACTCCTGAAACGAAGATACGGACCCTTGCTAATCTTTCTTAATGCATTGTTACAGCAATAGGTGCAACTGTATGGACATCCCCTGCTTGCCAGTAAGCTATATGAACCATATCTTTTTCCCTGAGGATAGAGATATCTCTCATACTCAACATAACTCTTGATTGCAATAAGCCTATTTTTGGTTTCATCATATACAAAATGACCTTCTGGATCATAATCGGACAATGGTAAGTTTGATATTTCTGATAGAGTCCGGGGAGGATTTGGGTTCTTTCCGCGAAACCAAAGGTTTTGTATCTGAGAGCAATCTTCCTCCCTTTCCATCCTTTGTACCAATTCTAACATCGCTTTCTCCCCTTCACCAACGCAAACAATATCTGCATAATTTAAGCACTCTAAAGGATAGAGAGTGGGATGGATACCACCCCAAACGATTGGAATTCCAAGGGTCCTTAAGGATTTCGTAAGTTGAACAGTTCCTTCCATATCCTGGGCCATTAAGCTGATTCCGATGAGTTGGGAGTCCTCACATAATTGAGCAACCTCCTCAATTATCCTCTTTGGATATCCTGAAGACTTTCCTGGAGCCGGATGCGATTGCTTGGGAAGAAAGATCATATTGGTTTCATAGCCTGCCTGTTTCAAAACAGCACTGATGCTGCGTAACCCTACATTGAAGATTGATTCGCATAGGGAGATTAAAGAAACCTTCATAATTTTTCTTATTTCTGAAAGAATCGTTTTAAGATGAACCTTCCCAGTGGTTTTACAACCTTCTCCATAAGTTTAACAAGAAATGTAATAAAAAAGACCAAGTATCGATAAGAAGCTGGACAATAGAATAGTTTTACCAGTTCCTTTTCACTCTCGGGCAGGAGATTGGTCTCTTCATTAAGAAAACCTTCCTGAAGGACTATCCGATGCATATCGGTATGAGGCTCAATGCGAATCAAACCCAGGCCCACTCCTCCACCACGACCAAACAGGATAATTGGTATTTTGAAATATAGAATCATGGTTTGCATCAAACTGCGCAGACTCACACCAGGTGAGATGTAAAAAAAGTTATACCCTGCTTTTACACCATTGATTCTTCTCATCAGACTTAAATTTTCTTCAATGTCCTTCTCGGTAATTCCTTTTTTAAGTGTGGAAAGCGTTTTATTGGTAGCGGCATCCGGAGAGAAACCGAAATGCTTACATCCCGCTTCGCGGGCAAGAAGCACAAGTTCTTTAGTTGTACGTTTTATCTCAAACCAGGCATCCCATTCCACTTTTAAACCCCTTCTTACTATTTCCTCACATATTTCCCTGGTATGGGAAACCGGAACATTGAAGATATTATCTACAATGGAAAATTTAGTAACCCCCAATGAGATAAGGTATTCAATCTCCTCAACCACGCTCTGCGGTGAACGCAGACGTAGTTTTCTACCGCTTAAAAATGGATAACTGCAATAGCCACAGTTCAATATACATCCGCGTTTTGTTTGCAGACCGATATTGTTCTGGGTGCTTATGTATGGCTTAATATTGATGACATTGCCATCCCTTTTAGGCATTGGCAAATTAGCGAAATCGGGCAATTCTCTATCTCCGGAAAAATGAACCGAACCATTTTTCCGGAAATAAATTCCTTTGACCAACTCAGGAGAATCCAAATTATCTAATAATTCAGGAGTAGATTCCTCCCCCTCCAGATAAACCCCAAAATCAAATTCAGGGATTCGTTCCATAATCTCCCTGGCAAAAATGGAGAATCCAGAGCCTCCAACCATTATCTTAATTTCTGGAGCGATTTCTCTGATTAACTTGACGGTAGGACCAATTGTCTTGAAATAATAGAAGATATCGGCCCGCTGGGTAGTGTCAACATTGCGAATTGAAATTCCCACTAAGTCCGGAGAAAAGTTGCTTATTTCCTCCTTTAGCTTTTGGTAGGCGATAGGAAGCTTCCAGATGTTAAGATCCAATATTCTAACCTTGTGTTTTTCTAAGGTGGTGGCAATATAACATAGACCCAGTGGAAATAAAGGAGGGCGGAATTTTATCCGCCCCAGATGCGATTGAATAAGCAATACCTTAAGGCCCATTTTACTGAACAAGTGTTGTTTCTGGTTTTTCCCCCTTAAAAACATCGCCTACTGAAGGTCCTAAGGTAATTCCCCGCTCCAGTTCAACAATAGGGGAGATAATGCTGGATAGGTGTTCGAAAAAACGCTCAATATTGGCGATGAAGGTTGCCGGCACATACAGAATATCCCCTTTTTCAAGCAAGATATTTTCTTTCAGGTTTCCCCTGGTGTAAACCTCCTTTAGGTTAAGAGAGACCAGTCTTGGTTTTTTTAGGTCTCCTCTGACAAGAAGAACGCTTCTCTGCTCTGCGTTCGTGGTGAATCCCCCTGCCTCCAATATCGCCTCCAGAGCGGTTATGGGAATATCCATCTGGAGAATCCCGGGGCTTGCAACCTCTCCTAACACAAAAATCTTCTGACTGCGAACCGAGACAGCGCTGATACCTATTTTTGGCTCTACAAGATATTTTAGCAATCCTTGCCTCAATCTATCACGCAGTTGGACTAAACTTAATCCTGAAGCCTGAATTTCTCCCAGAGGCAAGTAGGAGATTGTTCCCGAAGAGCTAACCCTGACGGTTTTACTGAAATCGCCTTGCCGCCAAACCTCTATTTCTACTTCATCTCCTGGACCAAGGATGAACTGGTTTACCTTAAGTTTCTTTATCTCTTCTTTTTCCTTCTCCGGAGCACTTGTGTTATAGGAATGTTGTTTTATCGAAGAACAACCAAGAAAGGATAAAGAGATAAATAAGAACAAACCTAAATATTTACTATGTCTCAAATCTTCTCCTTTCAGTTAATAGCCACTTTTCTGGGATTTGTTCAACACAACGCCTAAAATCTTAGCTTTGCTATTTTTCAGCATTTCGCGGGCATGAGCTATTTTCTTTCGGCTTAATTTACCTGCTTGTAGCACGATCAGAGTGTTTCTCAGGCAGGAAGCCAATACTACAGTATCGGAGGCAGCAAGAACGGCAGCGGTGTCATAGATAATAGCGTCAAATCTCTCCTCTAATTTATTGATGAGCTCCTTCATCTTTGCCGATTCAAGAAACTGGCCAAAATTAAAAGGATATTCACCGCATGAAAGCACACTTAGCCCTTCCACATCGGTAGCCTGAATAGCTTCGTCTATTTGTACCTTCCCGGAAAGAACCTCATTTAGCCCGGGTTTCTGTGAGAGATTGAAAAGGGAGGCTGTCTCTGGCTTGAGGAAATTAACGTCGACCAAGAGAACCTTCCTTTTATTTTGGGCGATGGTGATACCCAAGTTTGCGGCCGTAATAGTTTTTCCTTCCCCGGGCCCAGCACTGGTTATAAGAAGGTGCTTAATCTCTCCATCGGTTACCATCTTGATGTTGTGAGCAATTCTCCGGTAGGCATCCGTCAGATAAAAGCTTTCCCCTTTTTTGCTGAGCAAAATCTCCTTCTTTGATGTTAGGGGAATTGTTCCTAAAGGAGAGATTTTCAGGTATTTCTTAACATCATCGGTATCCTTTATAGTATCATCGATATACTCTGAGAGAAAACCAAGTCCAAGACCGGTTATCAGACCGAGGAAAGCACCGGCCACGGTACAGAAAACCATCTTTGGCCTGGCCGGTTTTTCCTGGGTTTCCGCCGGCGCAACCAGACGGACATTACACAATTGTAAAGCGCTCGCTAAAGTTATCTCATCACGGTACTTCAGAAGAGAACTGTAGATATCCTTGGCGGTGCTCACCCTTAATTGCAATTGCGCCAGTTGATATTCTTTTCTCGGTAAGGTAAGTAACCTCTGAGAATATTTCTTGATGAGGCTATCGGTTTTCTTTAAGTGAACCCCTAAGACTGCGATTTCCTTTTCCAGGGTATTCAATTCCGGAGCCATCTCCTGATGAATTTTAAGTTCCTGGGATAATTCTTCTTTTATCTTTTCCATCTTCTTCTTTGTCTTGATTACATCCGGGTGTTCATTGGTAAATTCAACAAGAAGTCCGGCTAAGTTTGTTTCCTCTTCGGCAAGTCCTTTCTTTAAGGTTTCAATCTGGGGACTTGCACTCACAACTCCCGCCGAGACCATCGTCTCAACTTCCTTCTTCAATTGTGCTCTTGTGGTCTTAAGTTTTACCTTTGCCTCATATATATCGATCGTATGGGACTCTTGATCCTTCATTAATTCCGCCATTTTTTCTATGAGTGTGCTTACCTCCTTATCCAGATCAATTGTCTTTTCCTTTTTCTTAAATTCTTTGAGTTGTCTGAGGGCATTGGTATACTTTTTCTCCACCCCATCTATCTCTTTATTGGCAAACTTGTAAAGCTCTGTCAGTTCCTCACGCGATAGTTTTTTTGCCTCATTGATATAAACGTTCGTCAGGGTGTTGGCAAGCTCCGCCGCTTCAGCCTTATTATCCGATTCCCCGGAAACTTCCAGGATGTCGGTCTCCTCATATTGCTCTACAATAAGTCTTCTAACAGGAAATATTGGGGGCAGGAACCTCGATTTGGTCAGGTCTTTCGCCTTCAGCCATCTTCCCCTTTTATCCTTTAGTTGAAGTTTTTTGATTACCTTATCGACAATTGGCCAGGAGGTAATGAGAGCGATCTGGGTATCAATGGGGTTGTCACTTACAGATTTTGTTGAAGTGAGTTGATCCAACCCCTGTAGGTTAATCCCTTCCAGAAGGGACGTTTCGACTCCGGTGGTGCCAGAGACGAACAATCGGGCGGTAGCCCGATAGGTAGGTTTGATTTTTTTTACCAGGAAGCTGCCAACAGAGGCAACCAGAAAGATGATTGTAAATGCTTGAAAGATAGTCCACTTTCGTCGACAAATAATCTCC
>DAOVGU010000212.1 GCA_030672255.1 bacterium | reverse complement strand
CCGCGACAATTCTAAAGTTTTCTATAATATTGTAAAAGCGGTAGGAGCACAGCCAGTGGATGAAGGGGCAAAGACCTACCTTTCCTTCATTGAAAAAGGAAAAATGCCAGAATATAACCGAAGACATAGAGAATTAACCGACCCGATATGGGAGAAGGAATATTTAGGTACTGTCAAAAATAAAATGAAAGAATTATGATAGAGATGTCATTCCTGCGGAAGCAGGAATCTAAAGAAGTAGATTCCCGATTACTAACTTCGGGAATGACAGGAAGTTTTTGACAATACGAATATTTAAAAAAGGAGGAGGAAAATGGATAAAGGGTTGAAAGAGGTAGTAGATAGGTTTGTGTTAGCCAGCTTGGGAATAGCCACTCTGGCCAAAGAGAAGACGGAAAAGTTGGTCGCTGAGTTGTCGAAGAAAGGAGAAATCCCTAAAGAAAAAGTCAATAGTTTGGTAGACAATTTAGTTAAGGAAGGGAAAACGGCGAAAAGTGAGTTAGGGAAATTTGTAGAGAAAACGGTTAAAAATACACTTGATAAAATTGGTATTGCCACTAAAAAGGACATAGAAGAGTTAAAGAAGAAAATTAAAAAGTGACGAAGTCATTGCGAGCCCCCCCTCCTTTATCCTCCCCCTCAAGGAAGGGCTCCCATCCGGTGGATGGGAAAGAGGAGATAGGTGGGGGTGTAACTTAAAATGCTTTTTAGAAGAGCGAGAGTTCATATCAGAGATCTTAAGAGATTACAACAGGTCATCACCATTCTGGTCAGGAATGGTTTTGGCCTTTTTCTCTCCCGATTAAGGCTGATTCACCTCAGAGCTAGAGCAAAAGAGATAGAACCTTCCCTATTGCCAAGAAGGATCAGAATAGTTCTGGAAGAGTTGGGTCCTACATTCATTAAATTTGGTCAGATTATGAGTACCCGACCAGATTTAATACCAACTTCATATATTGAAGAACTCACCAGACTTCAGGACAGAATTTCTGCCTGCAGTTTCGGAGAGATAGAAAGAGAAGTGGAGAAAAGTTCGGGTTCTTCTCTTAAAGATATATTTGATATCTTCTCCAGGGAGCCTCTGGCGGTTGCCTCTTTAGCCCAGGTTCATTCAGCTACCCTAAAAGGTGGGGAAGCAGTGGTAAAGGTCAAAAGACCAGGTATTGAGGAAATTATCGAAGCCGATATCAGTATCCTTTCCCGTTTTGCCTCTCTTCTGCAAAAATATGTTCCGGAAATAAGGCTATATAAACCGGTAGAAGTTATTAAGGAATTTGCCAGAACAATCAGAAAGGAACTCAACTTTACCAAAGAAGGGAATTCGATTGAAAGATTTCGGAGGAATTTTAAAGATGATAAGGCAGTCTACTTCCCCAAGGTCTTCTGGGATTATTCCCATAGGAATATTCTTACTTTGGAGAAGATAGAAGGAACAAAGATAAATGAATTAGGGAAATTCCCTGAAGGAAAATTTGATAAGGAAAAGGTTGCAGAAAATTTGGTCACTTCTTTCTTGAAACAGGTCTTCCGTGACGGTTTCTTCCATTCTGACCCCCATCCGGGCAACCTTATTGTGCTAAAAGATAATCGGATTTGTTTCTTGGATTGCGGGATGGTAGGAAGGCTGAGCCAAGAGGAAAAAGAGTGGTTGAGCAATCTATTAATTGCTGGTTTCAAAAAGGATACTGAAACTCTCGGAGAAATCCTGCTGGAAATGGGAATTTTAGAAGAAGATGTTCCCTTTCCTGAAATAAAAAAGGAACTCTACGAGATTCTTGATGAATATTACGGTCTTCCTCTTTCCAAGATTGAAATTGCAAAGCTCTTTCAGGAAGGAATAGAAATAGCGCGAAAGCATGGTTTAATCTTGCCGGTTAACCTTATCTTGCTTGGACGGGCGTTAACCATTATTGAAGGGATTACCAAAAATTTGAAGCCCGATTTTAATTTAGCAATAGAGATAAAACCTTTTTTAAAAGAATTATTGAAGAAAAGGTATCGGCCTGATAAGTTGTTAGAAGAAACGGTCGAAATTTTGAGTGAATGGAAAAGACTGATTGCTCTCTTCCCAAAAGATGTCAGGGGCATTCTAAGAAAGATAAAAGAGAATAAACTGAGGATAGGTTTTGAACACTATCGATTGAAGAGTCTAGAGAGGAGCTTGGATAAAGCGAGTAATAGAATTGCTGCCGGATTGGTCATCGCCGCCTTAATTATCGGTTCTTCAACGATTATAAATGTTTCCGGGAAGGGCCTTTCCCGACTTGGTATTGCCGGATATACGCTTGCAGCAATCCTGGCTCTCTGGCTTCTCTTTTCTATATTTCATTCAGAAAGATTATAAAGGTAAGGAGAAATGAATTCTTTATATAAAAAAATAGGTTTAGCATTAGGTGCTGGCGGGGCTCGGGGTTGGGCCCATATTGGTGTTCTTGAAGTTCTGGAAGAGGAAAAAATTCCTATTCATCTTATTGCCGGGACAAGTATGGGAGCATTAATTGGGGGACTTTATGCATCCGGACTTGGAATAGAGAAATTAAAGGAATTTGCTTATCAAGTAGACTGGAAAAAAG
>DAOVGU010000080.1 GCA_030672255.1 bacterium | reverse complement strand
CACAATTATTGCGATGATTCCCCTTGCTTTAGGATTTGGTTTTGCCGGTGCGATGCGTTCTCCGATGGCACTGGTTATTATGGGTGGACTAATAGCAAGTGGTGGGCTTGCTTTATTAATCATTCCCGTAGTCTATACCATATTTGATGACTTAATAAGCAAAATAAAAAAGGGGTCAGGTCTCAACAGTTGACAGAGCCCCCTGCTGCCACTCCTGGCCAGAAAAATGAACTTCCTATCATTACCTAAGTTTGTTAAAAACACATTCACTGCCCATCGCTCAGTATATTCATGGTCACTTTGATGGTTTTTTCAAGATCTTCAGTAATTTGTTATGTGTTTTCATTGATTATGGAAATATTCTGTAGATGTCTTTACGATGTGCAATGCGCTGACAAATTAACAATTCTCGCGATTTGTTTATTGCGACACCGATTCTGTATTGCCCAATCCGTATCTTATATTTGTCTGGATAGCCTGTCATATGTTCAAGATAACCAAGATCGAAGGGATCGTCAGATGGTAATTCCTTAAAAACTATCTTTTCAGCCTGGGCTTGTATTTCATTTGGCAGTTTAGAGAGTTCTTTGAGGAAACGTCTTGTGTATTCAACTTTCCACATTCTATTTCAATGATTGATAATATTTCTTGGCCTCTTTCACCGAAAGCTGTTCCTCGTCCTTTACTTCATCCATCAACTTTACCAATCCATAATTTTCTACTATCTCCTCCAAGCGTTCAAATTCCTTAATCGGTATTTGAACTGCAGATGGCCTTTGACTTTCATCAAGAACAATATTTTTATGAATTTTTAGCATTGTCCACCTCCTCGTTCATTAATAATGTTCACTTAATGATAGCACTACTTGGGCTATTTGTCAATGATCAACCTTTTGACTTTTCCTCCACCCTATGCTATTCTTTGCTCTGGAGGAGAGCAAAGATGCAAAAAGTAATCCATGCAATATTTGAAAGCGGTGCGTTCAAACCGGTAGAGAAAATTAACTTTCCGGAACACCAAGAATTTGAAATTATTATTCAAGAAGACATACCTACTCGTCTTATAGCCATTCTGGCTGAAAAAGCAAAGAGCTTTGAATTTCTTGCTGATTCCCAAGAAGATATCTATACAATTCATGACGGAGAACCCATCTAAAAAGTCACTCCAGCGAGGCGATATTATATAGATCCCTTTCCTTTTCGTTTTCTCTATACCCAAAGTTTCCCTCATCTCAATTAATTTTCAAGGGATAGAGATTATTCAATTCTCCTGACGCAAGATTGGATAGAACCTTGATAAATCGGTCAACTACGATGAAAAAATTGAAGTTTGGCATGGGGAATTTGCTTGCTTATTAAATGCATGTTATAATGACGGACTGGTCAGTCTATTTAAAGAGGCTACAAAATGAAGATTACAGATAAAGTAAAGAAAAAAGATCTTACCCAAATGAGGCAAAAACAGATACTTGATGTTGCGACTCGCGTTTTCTCTAAAAAAGGATTTGCTAGTACCCAGGTCGATGAGATAGCAGGCCTGGCAGGTTTAGGTAAAGGTACAGTTTATCGGTATTTCAAAGACAAAAAGGACCTCTTTCTTTCTATTGTAGATAGAGGTATAAGGAATTTAAAGGATTTGGTATTAGAGGCAATGGCAGAAGAAAAAGAACCACTGGATAAAATTAAAAAAGCGATAGAGACATATTTAAAATTTTTTGAAAAGCATTCATACCTGATTAGAGTTTTTATCCATGAACAAAGTGAATTTCAAAAGAGAATCCAAAAAAGATATTACCAGCACTATTATGAACATGTCAATAAGATAGAGGAGGTTTTCAAAAAGGCTCAAACCTTAGGGCTTATAAAGAAAAAGATAAAACCTAAACTGGCAATTGCAATTTTAACCGATATGCTCAATAGCTTCATTTATACCTGGCAGTTAACAGGGCAAAAATATTCCTTGTCAGAAAGTTTTTCTTTAATTACCGAGATCTATTTTACAGGAATTTTAGAAGAAAAAGATAAATAAAAATATGAGCGTCAGGAAACTATTTAAATCTGGAATACTGTTTACTTTAATAATAATTCTCTCTGGAATTTCCTTTGCTCTTGAACAAAAGAATGACAGAGACTCAGAGCCACTTACTCTGAAGGAAAGTGTCAGAATAGCCTTGAAGGAGAACAGAGGGATTCATCAGGCAAGAGAAAAGATCGGAGAGGCAGAAGCAAAGAAAAAAGAAGCTTTTACCTATTTTTTACCTACATTGGGCACTTCCTCTTCCTTTACCCGGCTTGATGAGGAATCAACCCTTTCTATATCTGGCTTTCCTCCAATAACGATGACCGACCAACAACTGTATGACCTTAACCTTAATTTGACCCAGCCTCTATTTACCGGGGGAAAATTAACCGGTCTTTATCGGCAGGCAAAAGAGGCAAAGACCTTAGCTGAAGCAAATTACAAAAAGGTAGAGATTGACCTTATCTTCAAGGTAGAAGAGGCTTATTATAATATTTTGAAAGTAGAAAAGATTTGCGCCGTGGGTAAAGAAGCGGTAGAGCAGATTAAAGCCCATCTGAAAGTGGCAGAGAATTTCTACAAAACAGGAATGGTGCCCAAGGTAGATTTACTAAAAGCGCAGGTACAATTAGCCGATGCAAAACAGAACTTGGTAGAGGCGGAAAATGGATTGGAGTTGGCAAAAACTTTCTTTAATAATCTTTTAAATAGGGATTTATCCACTCCGGTAGAGTTGGTTGATGTCTTGAGTTACACCCCCACCCCAACCCTTCCCAGCAAGTGGGGAGGGAAAAAGGGAGGGGGATTAGAGGATTCT
>DAOVGU010000049.1 GCA_030672255.1 bacterium | reverse complement strand
TGCATCTCTCTCTCCATCAATTGATGGAGAATATCGCGGTTCTCAACGCTTAACATAGCAAACAGCTCCGAGCCAAATAAATCCACAACCACTCCTGCCGGATTAAGCCCTAAAGATACATCGACAATGCCCCGGTCCCCTGCTTCCTGGTTTAATTTAAGGAAGGGGGAAACATCTCCTTTAATCGTTGGCAGAGGTAGAGAAAGATATTTCTCAATATCCTGCTCTGTTTCCAAAAAGTATTTTTTCGTCAATCCCGGTTGCTTTTTTAATCCAAGCAAATACACTCGGGTTAAGCTTCCCTTAGGCGTCGGCAGAGTTGTTATTTGCTTCTTGAAATCATCCGAATATGGCTCCTGGGTAATTGTCATTTCATAAGGCAAGACTGATGAATTCGCGGTCCAATGATATTTTAGGTCACATTTTTCTGCCACTAATTTCCGGAATGGGTCATAAGTTTTATCCCCGGTGGGAATCCCCATCCGGAAATAAATCCCGGGTCGGTCAATCTCCTGATGAAAAAAACAACGTTTGAGCCGCTCCCGTGATGTCAATGCTTTCATTATTTATCCTCCCTCAGGAAATCAGTTGCCTCTTTTAGTTTCTTTAATTTTTCACTAATGGATTTCCCCTTCTCCCTCTCCTTCAGAACAATTGATTCCGGAGCCTTCTTTAAGAAATCTTTGCTTTTTAATTTGTGCTCTGTCAACGCCATCTCCTTCTCCGCCTTTACAATCTCCTGATGGAGCCTTTTTTTCTCAATCTCCAGATCAATGAGGCCGGCTAAGGGGAGAATAACCTCAATCCCTTTGACCAAACTTCTTGCCTGCAATTTTTCTCGCGGAAAGCTTTTCTTTAGTTTCAATTCCTTTAGCCGACAAAGCGCTTTTAGATAAAGACTGTTTTCTTTAAGGATTTCTCTTTCCTTTTTTCTTGCCACCAAGATAATGGTAATGGCTTGCGAGGGTTTAATATGAAATCTTGCTCTCAGATCCCGAATACATACAATAACCTCAATAAGAATATCCATCTGGGCCAAGGAATCTTTATCGATAAGCTCTTTATTGGGTTTTGGCCATTCAGCCACCATAATACTTCCCCCCCCCTCCTTAATCCTCCCCCTCAAGGGGGGAGGAGAAGAAACATCTAAATTCCTCCCCATTGATGGGGGAGGAGATAGGTGGGGGTGTGAATTCTGAATATCTTTTAATTTTTGCCAGATCTCCTCAGTAATAAAGGGCATAAAAGGATGAAGCAGGCGCAGGCTATTATCCAGCACATAAACTAAAAGGGATAAGGCCTTCTCCTTTTCCTTCTTTAAGGAGATTTTCGCGATCTCTAAATACCAGTCGCAAAACTGATGCCAGAAGAACTCATAAAGAGAGTGTGCCGCTTCATTAAATCTAAAAGAATTCAGGGATTTGGTGACCTCCTCAATGAGAAGATTCAATTTAGTAAGAATCCAGCGCTCCGGCAAAGAAAAACGCCCCCTCCCCTGACTTCCCCTCCCTTGAGGAGAGGGGAGTAAGTTGTCGCTGTTTTCCCCTCCCTTGATGGGAGGGGTGAGGGGGAGGGTGATGGTTCGTTGTTTTTCCTCTCCCAGGTTCATCAAGATAAATCTTGAGGCATTCCAGATTTTATTGCAAAAGTTCCTGCCTAAATTAAAGGTATCCTTGCCCAAAAAGAGGTCCTGGCCGGTGGCGGTAATAAGAATGATGCTATATCTGAGACTGTCGGCACCCACCTGATCAATAATCTGCAGGGGATCTATCGCATTGCCCAGGGATTTACTCATTTTTCTGCCTTTATTGTCGCGCACCGTGCCATGGATATAGACCGAAGAGAAAGGAATTCTCTTTTCAAACTCTATTCCCGCCATCACCATTCTCGCTACCCAGAAGAAGATAATCTCGGGAGCGGTCACCAAGGTGTCTGTGGGGTAGAAAGTCTTTAAATCCTTTGTTTTTTTCGGCCAGCCTAAGGTGGAAAAGGGCCAAAGCCAGGAGGAAAACCAGGTATCGAGAACATCCTGCTCCTGAACTAAATTTTTATTACCGCAAACCGGACACTTCTCTGGCTTCTCCTTTGCAACAATTACCCCTTTCCCCTCACCTTTATCCTCCCCCTCGAGGGGGGAGGAATGGTGGGGGTGTAAGTTTTGAATTCCTGCCTCCTGACATTTCTTGCAGTAGTAAACAGGAATCCTGTGTCCCCACCAGATTTGCCGGGAGATACACCAATCTCTGATATTCTCCAGCCAGTTAAGGTAGACCTTCTTCCAGCGCTCCGGATAAAATTTCGGTCTTTCCTTTTTAGCGGCGACAATCGCCTCTTTAGCCAAGGGTTTCATTCTTACAAACCATTGTTTGGAGAGATAGGGTTCAACGATTGTGCCACAGCGGTAGCAATGGGAAATAGCATAATGATGGCTCTCCTTCTTCTTAAAGAGACCTATCTTTTTTAATTCTTCAATCGCTCTCCTGCGACATTCAAAGCGCTCAAGTCCTTCAAATTTCCCGGCTTGTCTGTTCATCCTTCCTCTGGTATCAAGAGCAATAATAAATTCCAGTTTCCTCTCTCTGCCGATTAAAAAGTCATTAGGGTCATGGGCCGGGGTAACCTTGACCGCGCCGCTGCCAAAGTCAGGATCAACTGAATAATGGGAAATTATGGGAATCCTCCGCTCGGTTAAAGGCAGCATCAATTCCCTGCCAATCAGGTCTTTGTATCGTTTATCCTTGGGATTAACCGCAACTGCGGTATCGCCAAACATCGTTTCTGGTCTGGTTGTAGCGACAGCAAGAGAACCTTTTTCTTTAACAAAAGGATACTTAATATAGTAGAGAAATCCTTCCTCCTCTTTATGTTCGACCTCCTCATCGGAGAGAGCCGTCTCACATCTCGGACACCAGTTGATGATATAGTTACCCTGGTAGATAAGATTTTTTCGATAAAGGCGCACAAAGGTCTCGCTGACCGCAGAAGAAAGCCCTTCATCCATAGTGAAGCGTTCCCGGCTCCAGTCGCAGGATGCACCCAACCTTTTCAGTTGCTCAGTAATCCGGCTGCCATAGTTCCTCTTCCATTCCCATACCTTCTCTAAAAATTTCTCCCTTCCTAAATCATCCCGCCGGATCCCTCTTCTCAGTAACATCTTCTCCACCATATTCTGGGTGGCAATTCCCGCATGGTCTGTCCCGGGCAGCCAGAGACAATTGAAACCGGACATCCTTTTATAGCGAATGATAATATCCTGAATGATATTATTTAAGGCATGTCCCATATGCAGGGATCCGGTGATATTGGGAGGAGGAATGACAATAACATAAGGAGGTTTTTTTGCGTCGCTTGCGGCATAAAAATAGTTCTTCTCCAGCCAGAACTTATACCACTTCTCCTCAATCCCTACAGGGCTATATTGACTTGCAATCTCCATTATCTTGACTTCTCATTATTAATAGCATTAGAAACATCTTCCGTCAATCTTACTTTAGAATATATTTCCTTAAGAATTCTTTTGGCCTCTCTTATGGATAAGAGATTCTCCCTTCCACACCCCTTATTGCTAACCCTGCCTGAAAAGCATGTTTTGAGGCAATACAACAGAGTTCGCTTATCCCTGAAGATATCCCTTTTTTCATTAAATATTCGGCTGTTTCCACCTTTCCTTTCTCAAATCCTTTTCTATCCTCTTATCTATCTGAGACATAAAGAAGTTGCTGTGAGAATATCAAGACGTTAAACTCCCCGCATATTCCTACTGAAGTAAGTGAAGAGTATAGTAGCGGAATTTTGACCAAAATGGGGTCTGTCCCTATTTTTTCTTTGCAATTGGGAATAACTTTAACCTGGATTTTCATATTTCTATATCGGATTCTGCTTCTGGCTCAAATCCTTTAGCGATGAGATATCCTCTTGCCCTTTCAGCTAGTTTATATTGAGATACGATATCCCAGAAAGATTTACTGTGGTTAGGCTGGATGATATGAACCATCTCATGAACAATTACATAATCTCTCACCCATTGGGGCATTTCAGCTAAACGATGAGATATACGAATAGTTCCTCTTCGGTAGTTGCAACTCCCGAATATCTTATCTTGATTAGCTGCATATTCTATAGATTCAATTTTAAGTTTTCCTCCAAAATATTTTTTATTTAATCTCTGTGCTACCTCATTGAGATTCTCCTTAATATTTAATTCCTTTTTAAGCTTTCGTCTTTCAAATCGCCTCTTGAAATTCTTGATAACTTCTGTTAATTTCTCATCAGATATACCCACCGGCGCATAGATATATATTATACCATCAGCAAACCGGGCACTGACTGTTCTTCTCCGCCTATGGCTGCGAATAACTTTTGTTTCCATTATTGTGGGAAAGGTCTCCAGACCTTGAGGACCTTCAATGATTCAAAATAAAATAAATGGAATCTGTCCCTATTTTCCCTTATTTTTCAATTTTTCATATTTTAAATCAAAACCTGAGAAATTCTTTCGTAGGCATCCGCGCGTACATTACTGACAAAATTATCAGGACCATTTTCTCGCTCTATCAATATAGGGCCTTTAGAATCTACATTTTTAAAATATTTATTAATATTGCGAACAATGTTTCTACCTACCTTCTTATCCTTAATTAAAAATTTTATATCTTGGACGAGTTTTCCTTTTTGAGGACAAAATCTAAATATGTAATAAGCGTAATAAAGGTCCTTCCTCAACTTCTCTTCATTTTCTCTTTGGATAAATGTAAGAAGCTTATGAAATACAAACATTGATTCCGTAGGTATTTGTATGACATATTTGTCTATAATAATTTCTGTTATTGATTCAAGCAGTACATTAAAATTTTTTATTTCATTTACCTTAATTTCCTTACCAATCAATTTCTCTTTTATATATTTGGGTGGTTTTGGAATACTAATAAATTCTACATCTGCCTTTTCTAACCCCTCGGGAGATTTAACCACTGGCACAAAAGGTATCGGCCTATCCATTGATATATGGTGCTCCCCATAACCTAATTTTCTGACCCTGGATGAAATAGATTCATCGCCCTTATATTCTTTAATTACAATGCCAAAATCCATATCGGTAGTGGTAATTACTGTGGTGGGAATCTCCTTCCAAACATATTTAGCGTAAATATGCGGAACCCATCCACCAATTAAAACCAAATATGGGAGAAAATCCTTTAGGTCATCAAATACTTTTAGCAATAGTTTTTCGGAAGGATACATTTAAATAAAATCTTTCCTTTCTTCGCGAAGGATCTTCAATAAATATCGCGCGTGTTCTTTTCCGCGTTGTGGAAAATTATATAGATCCAGATACAGCTGAAGATTAGAAACAATATAGCACCCTTTCATTTTTTGCTTATTCAAAAATACAGACCTCTTATAATAAGGCTTTACAAGAAAAACATTACCGCCACGCTTTAGTTCCTTCAAATCTAACTCTTGACGTATCTCTAGAGATAACTTATCAAAATTTTCAGGGCTAAGGTAACAATAAACAGAATGTATATTTACATAATCAGTAATAAGATTCGCGCCGCTATGCAAAGTTAAAGCGTACTTATCAGATAAACCGCGCCTTTTGAAATATTTTCTCAAACTTTCTAAGATATTTCTATCTGATGAATAATAAAGATATATATCGTTAAGATCAAAACTATAAAATTTAGCCCATTCTTCTATTAACTCTTCTCTATTGACGAGCACATTGTAAGCCAATCTTCCAGAAGGAATACCTCCCACAAACCCTTTCTTGCGTAAAGTTGATAATACATCAGCAGCTCTACTTCGACCTATATTAAATTCGTTTTCAAAATCTCTAACTACCCATTTTCTGTCAGGTTGAGATAACATAGCTCGAATAATTACCGTAGCTTTATCGCTGAAAATTGATTTCATTATCATCTCCTTTCTGAAATAATGTTCGCTCTTATAAAAGTCCACTATTTTGTGGACATTTCTGTACAGTGGACATTTTACCATACGATGATGAGAAATCAAAGAAAATCGTTATAACTTTTCTCAAATTCTTTCCTATCCTCTTATCTATCCAAGACATAAAGAATTTTAACCAAAAGTGGGATGTATCCTTATTTCAATAAAGGAAAGAAAATTTTTCGCCACTCTTCCTTACTGGCGAATACACCTCCGATTTCAAGATCATCATCACCTTTGGGTCCATAATATATCTCAAAAGAACTATCGCAATCACCACATTTAACCAAATAACGGGCACTTTTCTTGCCTCGGGCTCGCCGATGGTAGACTCGAGGAATAGGAATACCTTTGTGATATTGATACTTCTTATGGTTCCATTTCTTATCTCTCATAATTTGCATGATAACTGCTGGCGACTTCCTCCATTTGCCCAAGCAACCAACTATAAAGCCCTGACCAGAGACCAATATTCTTTCACAGATGCAATTGTAACTGGCTACTTTTTGCTTGTCTATTTTCTGTATTTTTAGTAGGAAAATTGAGTATCCATATAGTCCTCATACATCTCTGGATATCTTATTCTGAATTCTAACGCTAATCCCTTTCCCTTTCTCTTAATTCTTGAACATCAGGATTGGCTATAGAAGTAGGAATTTTATTTCCTTTCCTTGCTCTATCATACGAAAGTATTCCTTCTCTCATAATCCTGGGGAGATTTTTTATGTTAGTCATATAGTAAAGAGAGGTTACATATTTTTCTAAAGGATTATTTTTTATTTGATTTTCCATAATAGTAAACCAAATCTTATCTGCCGGTAATCTGCTCCATTTAGACAACTAATTCCTTTTTCATTGCCTTATTTAAAAACTGGGATGGTCCCTATTTTTACCAAATGGTGGGATGAACCTTTTGAATATCAGGGTCTTTAGTAATAATTGGCAGGTTGTTAAAAAACTGAGCAGTGACAACTACGATTTTATCGTGGCCATCTAATTTTGTGTTGGGAAGGGATGGGAAATAATTCCTATACAGATTTATTATGTCTATATCTAAATTTTTGATTATAAATTGAGGAGTTTGATATATCAATTGTAATAAATCGTCAACATTATAAACTATACGCCCTTTGTTAAGAACATCTATTGCTTCAATTAAAACAATAGCCGGTACGCTTATATCAATCTCACCGGCTTCCGCTCTTTCTAATAATAAATTTGCTTTAAAGCTTAATCGATTACCATCTGTAACATACCACAACAAAGGATGGGTATCAACGACATATTTTTCCATACCTGGTTCATAAAAACTTAAAACTCTCTTTCAGGAAAAAGAGATTTTTTGGCTTCTTCTATCTCTTCTTCTTCAATTTTCAAGCCCTTAAAAAGTCCTTTGAGTTTCTTCTTTGGTTTTGCAAATGCAGGTATGAGTGATGTCAGAAATTTTTCATTATTCGTAAACCAATCGGTGAAATCTTTTTCAAAAGAAAAATTCGCTTCCTCAAAAGTTTTAGATTCCTGTTCAACTTCATTAGCAAAAGAAACTGTAGACATTTTATTCCTATTTTATTCTCTCCCATTTTCGGGAGTCAATGTGCATATCAACTGCGGGCTTATTATTGCGTATCGTTTTTTGCACCTTTCCTTTGAATATGAATTGATCTAATAAGCCACTGCTTTCAATGTATGCTCCGGAACAGATTATTCCTCCTATTTCTTTATTACCAAGTATCTCTGATGGATGGAATGGAATGCCGAGTTTCATCTCTTTTGCATAAGTATCATATAGAGCCCAAATGTCTTTTTCCAGGACTGCATTAGGTTCTTCAATTTCAAGCCCTAAGTCCTTTGCTTCATCCCTGGTTATGGGATAACCATGGATACAAATATTACTAGTTACTGCATTAACAATTTTCTTAATCCTTTCTTCATCTTTTATATGAATTTTTAATAACTTTTCGGCAATTTGCTCAGCCATTCGGATTGCTCGATAAGCATTTCCTAAAGATAAAGGATGAATTTTTTCTCCTAACTGCTTATAGATTTCGACCATTTGTTCGTCTTTTACTCCAGCTTTCTCTTTAGCTAAGAGGAAATAGGAATTAATATCTTCTACGCTGATTCCCAATTTCCGCTTAGGATTTTGAGGGTCAATAGGGTTAAAAGGATGCATTGTTGAAGGGTCGGTTGGACTTAACTCCCCTAATTTCCCCATTAAAATTTTGTTTGCCCCTAAAGCAATTAAGGTTCCGGCAGAATGAACTCTATAGGGAATAATTACCTCAAAATCCTGAGCATAGCTTTTAATCAGTTTTACTATTCTCAAAGGAGCCACCATATCGCCACCTCTGGTATAGAGAAATAAACTAATTTTTTGAGGGCGACCAAGATTTTCTAAATGGCGATTGAGAAGAGGAATTACATCATCAGCAATCTTTGTGCTAAAAGGTTGTCGGTCACCGGTAATGTAAACAATCAGACGGGAATTTCTACTTTCTTCAATTGCTTTAATCAAGTTTTGTTTATTCATAAATTTTACTCATTTATATCTTTTTTAATTTCCTCTATAATTATAGCAATTTCTTTTTCTTTTTGCAACATCTTTTTTAATTCCATCCTGCTTGGATGGCGGGCCGCTTCCTTTATTCTACTTTCTAATAATTTAGAAGCCTCGGCATAGGTCTTTTCGCGCAGCATTCTCGGATAGGTATTTTGCGCATAAGAGATCAAAAAGTCGCAGGCACTCTCTTTAATTGAGCCATCCTTTTTCATCTCCTCGATCATCTTTACTATTGCGGCCACCGTCTCCTCCTCTTTGATGCTTTCCAGGTTCTCAATATGGCCTACTAAACTCTGAAATTGCTGAGAAGGCAGATTTAAGTTTTTGGCAAATTCCTCCTTCCTTTTTCCCTCCTCTTGAAATACCACCTCATAAAGTCTGGGTTTAACCTGACGGTAATGCTCTAAATGTCTTCCCCAATCAGGATAATTCTTCTTAATTAGATTGATGTAGGCAAACTCAAACTGGCGCCAACTTTTCGCCTCTTTCCTCTCATTTATTATTCTATATTCCTCCTTTTCCGAAATTTTACTTTGCAGGGAGGAGGGCATATATTCACTTATCACGGCAGACTTTCTGGTATAATACATCTCGCTAAATATCCTTACCGGAGCAAGAAGAGAAGCAAAAACGATATACCAACTATTTCCCGATAACCGAACGGTCACTCTCTTCAAGATGGCAGCGGTGAGGAGCCCAACGGCCAGGTAAATCCAGGCGATATGTTTAATTACATATTTTACCTCCGGGATCAGACCTTCCTCCGAATAAAACTTGCGTAAATCGGGTAGGTAAAAACCATAAAAATAATTTCTGATTTTTGCTTTGAGGCCGGGTCTGCTGGTAGCTATTTCACTTTCTTCATAATTTTTTAATAAAGAATCTACTGCTACCTTTTTCTGGCTTTCATCCACATTGGCATAGCGATATAAGTGGAGTAAATATTGCTCTTTTTTTGAACAGAGATAGGGTTCTTTTTTATCGTGAAGTCTGACCAAAAATTCCTTTGTGGTTTTAGATATTTCAACCACAACCTCGTGGTTACCTGAGAACAATGCGGCTTTCCTCTTTTTATCAAGTAAACCCTTCCTTTGCCAATGCCAGTTATCTATCCGATAGCCTCTTTTTTCCAGAAATTTATTGAGATAGAGAAAAATGGCCTTTTCATCGACCTCCTTTCCCAATTTCTCAGAACCCACGATATAATGTTCCTCTTGATCAACAGATTTAACATCAATTCTATAATAGTTGGCCTTTTCTCGGACAATATATTTCCTCTGGTTATTGTCCTGAAGAAGGTAATAACGCCCTGCCATCTTTGGACTAAATTTAAAGTATCGGTGGGCAGATATGGTTTTCTCTTCAATAGTAGCACCAAAAACGGAAGCAACCCGGCAAGCAGCTCTGATAATAGAACTTAAAGAATCCTCTGAATTTTTCATTTTAAAACTTATTATCCAATAGATTTGAAGAAAGATAATGGGTCTTTATTTCAAGATAACCAGAAGGAATAGTGCAGGTAAAATTTTTCTCAGAAAGAGCCGGGTCAAATTCTATTGCTTTACATTCATAGAACTCTTTTAGAAGAGGATCATCCCTTGGTCCGATGATATGTTGCTTCTTTAAGAGAACCTTTTCTTTCTTGTCCACCCAATAGGAAAGAAAAACCTCTGCCCCTTGATATTTTCCTCTGATTTCATAAAGCTCAGCGCTTCTTCCAGCAACTGTTGCTTCTTTTGTTTTTTGTGCTTCTCCAAAGGGGCTTAGCTTTAAAGGCATATGCCAGAAAGGTAAGTTTCTCCACCCTTTTATATCAAAAATTCTTACCTCTTTATTCCTTTTATCAATTTCATAGATCGTTTTTCCATCGCAGATTAAATTATCATTAATTCTGAATTTTCTTCCCT
This sequence comes from bacterium, assembly GCA_030672255.1. Taxonomy (GTDB): domain Bacteria; phylum Ratteibacteria; class UBA8468; order UBA8468; family UBA8468; genus DAOVGU01. Next base: position 8,913 of record DAOVGU010000049.1, on the reverse strand, counting down.
TTACAAGGAGTTTTATTTCTTCTCTTTTTCCGCTTATCGCCGGCTTATGCATCCAACTACCCTTAAAGCATTTATCCCAGCCATTCACCTGACCTGCAATCCCGGTCTGCTTTCTTCTGCCCCAACCAGAAAGCCCTAAAACAAAAAGAGCGCCCAAAATAAAAATTAATCCTTTTTTACCCATTTTTCCCTTTCCTCCCCCTCTCTTTCTCCCTCCCACTCAGGGGAGGGACAGGGTGGGGGTACCTAATTATTGGTTAATCTCTCAAAACCTTTCCAGGTCTTTCCCATATCTTTAGAGGTAGTAAAGAAAAGGTTGTATTTTGCCTCCGAACCCGGAATAAGATTGAAAGGATCGGGTTTATATCCTTGAAAAAGCAGATAGACCGTTCCCTTATGAATCTTTACATAAGGCTCCTTCATCGGAACCAGAAAGCCAAAAGTTTCTGTATTCCAGGTTTCTCCTCTATCCCTGGTATAGGAGAAATAGAGGGTCTTACCCCGCACATAAGAAAGATAAACGACATTATCGCTTTCGGTAAAGAAAGCATCCTCTCCTTGCCGCAGTCTTTCGGGAGTTTTCCATCTTCTTCCTTCATTGTGAGAAATTGATAAATAGATATCTCGCACAATATCTCTTCCGGCATACCAGGTTACATAGATAGTTCCTTGAGAATCAACGAAGGCTTCTGGTTGATATCCTTTACCATTAGGGATAGGAGTGGCCGCCGACCAGCTTCTCCCATAATCGGTTGAGCGAGAGAATTGAACAGAACCGCCGCAGACAAGGTAGATTTTATCCTTTTTATCCACAAAGAGGCTACTTCCCCAGGCGCTATAGGTAAGCGAGCACTTGACTTCGCCTACTTTCCGCCAGTTCTTGCCGTTATCAATAGATTTCTCAATTGGGACACTATTTCCACCATATAAATGAGGGGTGCGATAGAGATTTCCTTTGCTGTCCTTTGCAGAGGATAAAGAAAAGTAGTTTTTATGCTCCTCTTTAAGTTGAGAAACGCTAATTCCTCTTCCCCATCTCCAGCCAGAGCAGATAAATAAAATAAGGGCTAAGATGGTAACTTTCCTCATCCTAGAAATGTCATTGCGAATGAAATGAAGCAATCTCAATGGGATTGCCACGTCGCTATCGCTCCTCGCAATGACATCTATGCTGTCATCTGCGTCCATCTGCGTCCTATTTTATAATCTCCTTTAAATATCCAACATCCTTCTTCAGAATCTCTCCCTGTTCTTCCTTGGGGAATTTGGACAGGGATTCATCCTCAATGGTGATATCCCCATCGTAGCCTGCCTCCTTAAGAATGGAGACAACCCTTTTGTGGTCAACATCCCCTTCATAGATAGGAGAAACGAACTTTCCGTATTCCCAGCCAATCTCTCTTTTTATCTCTCTTTTCTCGGCCGGATAGCAGATATTCTTGATGTGGGTATGCTTAACCCTTCTGGCATAATATTTCATAATTTCGTAGAGTTGAGAAAGGGGATAGCCATACCAGTAGAAATTACCGGTATCAAGTGTTAAACCAAGCCGGCCTGAATCCACCTGCTGCAAGATTTTATCTAAAAACTCTTTTTCGTTGGCCAGGCGCCCATGGTTCTCCATACCTAAATTTACCTCTGTGCTTTCAGTCAGAGAAAGAATTTTTCTAACGGCGTCGGTAGCCTGGGGAATAAAAATATCCGGCTTGGTCTCCTCGCTGTGGGTTGCTAAATCGATTCTAATTGCCTTTACGCCAACCTTTTTGGCGATATTGCAAACTCCAACTGTCCATTTAATTTCCTCCTCCAAATTTCCGGTATCAAAATTGTTATGCATCAGAAAAGCACAGTGATCGATCCCATTTTTACGCAAATTCTCTGAGAAGGAGGCGATCTCCTCTTCCGTAGAAAGATCAAAAACTTCCGCTTTTTGACCTGGGAAATTAATCGTCTTGTAATCTTTCCCGATTTCAATCTCTATCGCCGAAACCCCTAATTCCTTTAAAGCCTGCCAGGGGTCTTCATTCACATAGCTAAGCATCACATCCCTTATCGCTACATACATTTTTTCCCCCATTTTTTTATTTTAACCACAAGATTTCACAGAAATGTCATTGCGAACGAAGTGAAGCAATCTCGTATTGGGATTGCCACGGACGCTGTGCGACGAGTAAGGAGCACGAGATAGCGTTGGGGTGCCAGTGCGATGAATAAAGAGCACTGTTTGGCACGCCCGCCGAGATGTGAGGCGGGCCGGCTTGCCGAAGGCAAGGAGATTGTGAGCACCCTGCCTGACGAAGCGATAGCTGAGGAGACCGCTTGTAGCGGACTCGCAATGACAGCTATGCTGTCATCTGTGCCAATCTGCGTAATCTGTGATTTATATTATTTTTACGATCCAGATAATCAAAGGTAAAAGTGGCAATAACAATAAGGTTGTCGCAATCCAGATGGCAGTGGATAAATCTTTATTAAGCCCGTAGAGGTTGGCGGCGATAACCGACCATATAGCAGCGGGCATAATTGCCTGGATAAAGACTACTTTGAGGGGCAGTCCACCTAAAATGTGGCGATAACCAAAGAGAGATGCAAGACCAATCCCCACAAGAGGGGCATAAAGAAACTTAATTAAGGAAGCGAAAGCAATCTGCCGGAAGAAATCTTTTATTCTCCCCAATCTTAAACCTAAACCAATGGCAAACATATAAATAAAGGTAGCCAAAGGCACGAGAACCCCATTTGCTTGACCAAAGAAATCTGGCCGGGAATGGCCAAGGAGATTAAGGGTCAATCCTGCCCCGATCCCAAAGAGCAGCAAAATCCTGATCTTATCGGCAAAGAATTCCTTTAGAATTCGTCCAAGATACCCCCACTTACTTCCGGGGGCTCTACTCCCCTTGAGGGAGTGCGTCCCCCGGATTGAAGAGGGGGGATGACCATAATGCGCGGCCAGAGAAAAGCCGAAGGTAAAGAAGTAAGGAGCAAAAAAAGTAGCATAAAGGCAGGGTAAGCACCTTTAGATTGGAAAGGTCGAGAATCCAGAAGGCAAAGCAAAGGATAAACGGCTCTAAATAACAGACCGTATTGCGCATCAAAACCTTTCCTTTATCCTCACGGCACCAGCTCTTTACCCGAAAAAACCAGCCAATTGTCAAAGAGCCATACACAAGGAGGAGAGCAAAAATACCCTTACTTACTATGGAAGACATCTTCCGCCCTTGCTTTTGCCTCCTCGTAGATGACTTTAAGGGGAACTTTCAATTTTTCTGCTATTTTCTTGCAGTCCTCATATTCCGGAGAAATGCTCATTATTTCACCACGGAGAAGACCAATCTTACACCGAATCTTTCCATACTTTGTGACTATCTTTTTTATTTTGCGCTCAAGAACGACCCTTTTCTCTTCCCTAATTCTAACCCCAAAGCTTGTCGTCTCCGCAAAAATTACCTTGATGATTTTGCTAACATTCTTTTTGGCAAGAACGGTCAGTTTATAGCCCGGTCGTTGCTTCTTCATTAGGACTAGAGTGAGACTGACATCAAGGGCGCCTTCCTTGAATAACCTTGCAAAGAGGTTTTCAAAAAAGAGGGGATTAGTATCGTCCAGATTCGTCTCCAAAATAGTAATCGTCTCTTTACCCACTATTGTGTTTTTCTGCTGATGCCGCTTCTGGTAAGCTCAACTCTGACCTGGTTGGCAATCTCCACGGTGATGATGTCGCCTTTGATATTAACAATCTTGCCGAAGATACCGCCGATGGTTACCACCTTATCCCCCTGCCTCAGATTTTGCAGCATCATCTGATGGCTCTTCTGCTTCCTCTGCTGAGGCAAAATCAGGAGAAAATAGAAGATACCAAAGATGATGATTAAAGGAAGAAACCCGACCAAAGGACTTACTGATTTGGGACCCATCTGCCACCTCCTTGTTTAGTTTTGCTTCCAGTATAGCATAAAACCCTTCCTATAAAAGTCAAACGGTTTTTAGGAACTTCTTCAATCTTTCCACTCCCTCCTCAATTTCCCCAAAGGAGGCAGCGAAGGAGAGGCGGAGATAACCTTCTTTTCCAAAGGCAATGCCTGGCACGACCGCTAACTTTTCTTTCTCCAATAATTTTTCCGCAAAACTAAGAGAGTTAGTAATCTTAGGATGAGAAAGAAAGCAATAGAAGGCCCCCTCTGGCGTGGGAAAGGTAACCCTTTCAATCTCCTTTAACTTCTCTATCAGAAAATTTCTCCTTTCCTCAAACTTTTTTCTCATTATTTCTACTTCGCTCTGACTGCCACCGAGAGCAGCCAGGGCGGCCTTCTGGGCGATAGAATTCGGACAGGATGTGGAATGGCTCTGCAGTCGCTTCATTGCGGCGATAATTTCCTTATCTGCCGCCGCATAACCAATTCTCCAGCCGGTCATTGAATAAGATTTGGAAAAACCATTGATGAGGATGGTTAAACTCTTAATCTTATTGTTCAAACTACCAATGCTGATATGTTTTTCTCCATCATAAATAATCTTCTCATAAATCTCATCGGAGAGGCAATAAACATTGTGCCTGCTGATAATTTCGGCGATTGCTTTTAGTTCCTCTCTCCTATAGATAACTCCCGTCGGATTGGCCGGACTATTTAAAATAAAGGCTTTTGTTCTTTTGGTAATTACCTTTTTTAGTTCCTCAGGATCAACCTTAAAATTCCGGGTTTGCAAAATTACCGGAACCGCTTCCGCCAATCGGACCATCTCCGGATAACTGACCCAGTAAGGAGAAGGAATGATTACCTCCTCCCCGGGATCGCAAAGCACTAAAATGGCATTGTAGAGAGCCTGCTTGGCACCTGTGGAGACAATAATTTCTTCTGCCGAGTAGGTAAGGGCATTTTCCTTTCTTAATTTCTGAGAGATTCCTTCCCTTAATTCTCCTGTCCCGGAGGTATCGGTATATCTGGTAAAATTCTCCTTTAAGGCACAGATACCTGCCTCTTTGATATATTCTGGGGTATTAAAATCCGGTTCCCCGACAGAAAGATTGATTACATCCTCCCCCCTTCCCTTTAATTCTTTAGCTTTAGAGGAGATGGAGAGAGTTGGGGAGGGTTTAACCTCCAAGACTCTTCTGGCTAATTGCATTAAGTTTTTTAACGAAGCTAAAAGCCTCGCACTACATTCAATCTTGTCATTCCTGTGAAAACAGGAATCTATGGATTCCCGCTAACTAACGGCGGGAATGACAACTGTAGTGCGATCCTGTTGCTACAAACTTAATTTGAAAGACTAATTACGCATATTACTACTAAAGATAGTAGATAGTTTAGTAGCGTAATTTAGGATCGCTTAAATTAAAAACTTTTTAATATTTTTTACCGCCTGCTTGATGCGCTGCTCATTTTCTACTAAAGCAAATCGGACAAAACCTTCACCAAACCTGCCAAAGCCAATCCCGGGGCTAACGGCCACCTCGGCCTTATCTAAAAGGTCTAAGGAGAACTTCATTGAGCCAATCTTCTGAAATTTCTCCGGAATTTTTGCCCAGAGGTACATCGTCGCCTTTGGCTTCTCCACCTTCCAGCCAATGGAATTAAGACCATTAACCAGAATGTCTCTTCTCCTTTGATAGGTAGAGACAACATCCTTTACACATTCCTGGGGACCGGTAAGCGCCATGATGCCGGCAACCTGAACCGGCGTAAAAATTCCAAAGTCATAATAGGTCTTCAATTTAGCCAAAGCGCCAACAAGGTCTTTATTCCCTACCGCAAATCCAACCCTCCAGCCCGCCATATTGTAAGTCTTGGAAAGAGAATAAAATTCCATCCCAATTTTTTTTGCATCCTTTGCCTGGAGAAAACTTGGTGCCTGATAACCATCAAAGCAAATTTCGGAATAAGCCAAATCGTGAATTATAAACAGGTTATTCCTTTTAGCGAATTCCACCACCTTTTCAAAAAATTCCAGGTTTACCACAGCAGTAGTCGGATTATGGGGATAACTCAAAAGAAGGGCCTTCGGTTTAGGGTAGCGGCCAAAAAGGTTCATAGAAAAATCCGGCAGAAAATCATTTTCCGGCAATAAGGGGACATCATAGATATTGCCGCCGGCAATGAGCACCGAATAAATATGGACAAGGTAGGTAGGGTTAGGAATAAGGATTGTATCCCCTTTATTAAGAACCGCCAACATCAGATGGCTGATTCCTTCCTTACTGCCAATTACTGCCACCGCTTCAGTTTCCGGGTCAAGTTCCACATTAAATCTTTCTCGATACCAATCGCAGATAGCTTTTCTTAAATGCTTAATTCCTTTAGAGGCGCTGTAGCGGTGCGCTCTTGGGTCTAAAGCAACCTCACGTAACTTTTCCACAATATGAGAAGGTGTCGGCTGATCCGGATTTCCCATACCGAGATCAATCACATCACGACCTTTCTGCCGCGCCTTTAATTTTCGCTCATTGATATGGTGAAAAAGATAAGGCGGTAGATCTCTGATTCTCTCCGACTCAATCATTTTTACATTCTAACATATTCTTTGCATGATAGGAACTGCGCACAAATGGTCCACTAACCACAGAGGTAAATCCCAATTTTTCTCCGATTTCCTCATATTCAGAAAATTCCTCGGGAGGGATAAACCTCTCCACTTTAAGAGATTCTTTATTTGGCTGCAAATACTGACCGATGGTAAGAAGGCTACAGCCCACCTCTCTCAAATCCTGCATCGCTTTAATTACCTCTTTTTTCTTCTCTCCAAGACCTAACATCATCCCCGATTTGGTGATAAAACCGGCCTCTTTAGCAAATTTTAAGACCTTCAGCGAGCGCCTGTAATTTGCCTGGGGTCTCACCTCTAAATAGAGCCTCTCTATTGTCTCTAGATTGTGATTGAAAACATCCGGTTTGGCCGAGAGCACCGTCTTTAAACTTTCTTGGCAACCTTGAAAGTCCGGGGTAAGCACCTCCACCTTGCTATCTGCAATTTTCTCCCTTATCGCCAAAATAGTGGCTCGGAATTGCTCTGCTCCCCCATCACCCAGATCGTCCCTGGTCACCGAGGTTATCACGACATACCTTAAACCCAACCTTTCTGCTGCCTCAGCCACCCGGGCCGGCTCAGCATTATCAACGGGTAAACCCCCTCCCCTCTTTTCCCCTCCCTCGAGGGGAGGGGATAGTTTACTGCTATTTTCCCCTCCCTTGACGGGAGGGGACGAAGGGGCCCTTCTCTTCCCCTCCCTTGACGGGAGGGGTAATGGGGAGGGTGATGCCTTTTTTACCCCACAGAAGTGACAGTTTCTGGTGCAGAGATTGCCAAGAATCATAAAGGTAGCGGTAGATTGGCTAAAGCATTCATTGATATTTGGACAACCTGCCTCCTCACATACGGTATGAAGAGATAAGTCCTTTAAAATTTCGGAGGTTCTTTCTACCTTTTCATTAATAACAATTCTCTTCTTCAACCAAAAAGGAAATCTCTCAATCATATCTGTTAATTATATCCTAAAAATTTGACATCCTCAAGGAGAAAGAATAAAATAATAAAAAATAAGGGGGAAAAATGCGAATATCTTCCGAAAAGAGTTCTCGGTTTATGGTAACACTCTTCTGGATCATTGTCGGGGCTTCCCTCTTAATTTTAGCCGGTATCTTTGGCGCTCTCTTCTATCAATGGGGGCAAGCTCTCTTTGCCGGTAAAGGAGATGTTGGCGGTTGGTACAATCATTTTATAAAACTCCTGAATGCCAGCCCAATCGCAGGGACAATCTTCACCATCTTTGGCGCCTCCTTACTGGGATTGCTTATCGCTTTCTTCCTGGGTATCAGTGTTGCTTTGGCCATTTCGGGATATCTTTCTGAGAACTGGGCCATTCGATTTTTGAGGTTTATTACGACATTCTTGAGTCGATTACCCTGCATCCTTGTTGGGATTGGTGCGGTATTTTTCTTCCTTCATATCTTGAATTTAAAATGGTCGGTCTGGATGGGTCCGGTGATTGTAGGGTTGATGATGCTACCCACAGTAATCAATTTAGGCCAGGTATTCTTGAGGAAGAGCAACGGAGATTATCTACATCGTATCCCGGGGAAAGGCCTGGAAAATGTCCCCTGGAAGGCCTTAAATCGGGGCATCATTGATGGTTTACTCTTGGGAATTTTCAGGGTTTGGGTAGAGGTTGGAATACTGGCTTTCTTCATCGGCCCTGTTCTTCAATTAGGTCCACGTTCAGCCATTGGCTTCTCGGATTTTCTCCATAATTTAACGGTAGAAAGTATAAATTCGCAAACTATCTTCGGCAAGATTATCATCTTTGTTATTGCTCTTTCCCTTCTCAATATTCTCTTCAACCTCTTGGTCCGAAAAGCTGCCTTGAAAAAATAAAGTTGTAGGGGTCGGAGTTGCTGTGAGAATATCGAAGAGTTAATCCTCCCGCATATTGCTGCTAAAGTAAGCAGAGAGTATAGCGGCGCAATTTATCCGACCCGAAAGTTGTTCTGAAGGAAGGCGATTGTTTTCTTCAAGCCCTCTTGCAGTTTTATGGTTGGCTGCCGGCCTCTCCTTTTGGATCCTGGCGAGGACCATAGACATTGCCATAACGTAAAATCGTATAATTAATACCAAAATCCCGTCACTCACTAATCATACTATCTTTAGGAGGAATCTGGAGAGTTCCAACCTGCGTTTGAGACACTCCCAACTTATGTTATCTTGTTTATATAAAATGGATTCTGTGAAGGAAGTGATTCAGGCCTTTCGGAGAAGGCTTTACTCCTTAAGAAGATTGATGATCTTCCGGGTTCCCATGGGGGTATCGTAAGTAAATTTGGAGCCCTTTACGTCAAGACAAAGGAGATAAAAGGATCCTTGGGTCGGTTTAAATTGTCCAAGTATGCTGAATATGGTATAATATATCAAAATGAACAAAAA
>DAOVGU010000221.1 GCA_030672255.1 bacterium | reverse complement strand
TCAGTCAACCACGTCATTGCGAACGAAGTGAAGCAATCCGACGAAGTCGTTGCGAAGCCGAAGGCTGTGGCAATCTCTTACTTCATTGAAGAGAGAGATTCCTCGTTCCACTCGGAATGACACTTCGTGTCGGATTGCCACACTCACTTTGTTCGCTCGCAATGACTTCGTCGGATTGCCATGTCCGCCTGAGGCGGACTCGCAATGACAGGATGGACGTACTTTACTGAATATTTACGCAAAAAGAGCGCAAGGTAGTAAATGTTGCAAGTTACACCCCCACCTTTTTCGGGTGACCCACTCCCCTTGAGAGAGTGCATCCCCCGGAGTGAGGAAGGGGATAAGGAAGAGTAGGGAGGCATTGAGGAAAAATGTTAGAGAAATTATTTAGGTTGAAGGAAGCAGGAACGAATGTAAGGACAGAGGCTGTTGCTGGGCTGACCACGTTTATGGCGATGGCCTACATCATCTTTGTCCAGCCGGCAGTTTTATCTCAGGCGGGAATGGACTTTGGGGCGGTGATGGTCGCTACCTGCCTTTCGGCCTTCTTAGCCACCCTGATTATGGGCTTATATGCCAACTATCCGATTGCCCTTGCTCCCGGCATGGGGGAGAACTTCTACTTTGCATTTACCGTGATTTTGGGAATGGGGATTGCCTGGCAATCTGCTCTTGGAGCAATCTTTATCTCGGGGGTAGTTTTTATTATTCTTACTCTCTTTAAAATCAGGGAGATGATTATTGATAGTATTCCGACATCCTTAAAAAATGCGATCGCGGGAGGTATCGGCCTCTTCATCGCCTTCATCGGTCTCGTGCAGGCCGGAATTGTGGTCAAGAGTCCGGGGGGAATAGTGATGCTGGGTAATTTAAGACAACCCGCGGTACTACTTGCTTTCTTGGGAATATTTCTCATTGGTATTTTAATGGTGCGCAAGATACCTGGAGCAATCCTTTTGGGCATACTTGTTACCGCTATAGTAGGAATCCTTTTAGGAATTGTGAAGTATCAGGGGATATTTAGCAAACCTCCTTCTTTAGCACCAACTTTGATGCAGTTAGATATTTTCGGCGCTTTCAAACTCGGTTTTATTACCGTTATCGTCGTCTTTCTCTTTATGGACCTTTTTGATACGGTGGGCACCCTTATTGGCGTGGGGGAGGCCGCGGGGTTTATGAGAGAGGGAAAATTGCCAAGAGCCAATCGGGCTTTCTTAGCCGACGCTATTGGTACCGTAAGTGGAGCAATGTTAGGAACGTCCACTGTAACCAGTTACATTGAGAGTAGCACCGGGGTGGCGGCGGGAGGAAGAACAGGTATGGCCAGTGTGGTAACCGCGTTACTATTTCTATTTGCTATCTTCTTTTATCCCCTTGTGAGAATGATTGGTGGGGGGTATGAGGTTGCTAAAGGTATTTTCCTTTATCCGGTTACCGCTCCTGCCCTCGTTATTGTGGGCAGTTTGATGCTTCATACGGTAACCAGGATTGATTGGAAGGAGCCTTCCGAGGCTATTCCCTCTTTTCTGACCCTTGTCGGGATGCCCCTTACCTATTCCATTGCCGATGGTTTAGCCCTTGGTTTTATCTCCTATCCGATTATCAAAATTTTCTCCGGGAAGGGGAAGGAGGTTAGCTGGTTAGTCTATCTTTTAGCAATTCTCTTTATTCTAAGATATGCTCTTGTTAAATAGGATTGGACGCAGATGACATATTGTTCAGTAGTGCGAGGCTTTAGCCTCGCTTAAAAGGAGGCGCAGTATGGAGAAGAGTGTAATTGGTGCGCAGTTGTATACTTTAAGGGAGTACTTAAAGACTCCGGCGGAAATAGCTAAAACCTTAAAGGAAGTCAGAAAAATAGGCTATAGCGTGGTTCAGATTTCCGGCCTTGGCGAAATAGAGCCAAAAGAGTTAAAAAGGATTTTGGATGGAGAAGGGTTATACCCCTGTTCCACCCATACCGGTTATGAAAAAATAATTAAGGAACCCCAAAAGGTTATTGAGGAGCACAAAATATTGGGCGCGCCAATAGTTGTCTGTCCGGGATTACCTCAAGAACTTCACAATGGAGATGGTTATAAAAAGGTCGCTCTTGAGTTAACGCGGGTTGGTAAGATTTTTGCAGAAAATGATCTTTCTCTTGCCTATCATAATCATGGTATAGAATTTGAGAAATACGATGGTAGAATAGGATTGGAGATTCTTTATGGGGAAAGCAGTCCAGAATATCTCCAGGCTGAAATAGATACTTACTGGGTGCAATATGGCGGAGGGGACCCCGCAGAATGGTGCTCTTTCCTGAAAGGAAGACTTTCCCTTTTGCATCTTAAGGATATGGGGATAAAGGATAATAAACAGATTATGATGGAGGTAGGGGAGGGGAATCTGAACTGGGAGGCGATTATTGAAGCAGCGCGTGAAGCAAAGGTCAGGTGGTATCTGGTTGAGCAGGATATCTGCCAGCGACCCCCGCTAGAGAGTTTAAAAATCAGTTTGGAAAATATGAAGAGGATGGGATTGGAGTAGAAGTAATCTCTAAAAATTCTGTATGGGAGGCTGTCTCAACAAAGAATTTTTCCATATTTTACTTCTCCAGGATTCGGGGCGCTTCAATATTGTTGGCAATAAGAATCTTTTCCTTTTCTTTCTTCTCCTCAATATCCATCTCTTGTAGATGATACCAGGGTTAAACCCCTCTGTCAACCCCGTTAGAAATAAATTTCTAAACGGGGTCAACACAATTGCTTTCTATGCTATTCCTATGATAATATAAAAAGCATGGGTCGAACTTTTCCGGTAGGCAAACTTGATGCAAAACTTCTCGCAAAATTAATCAAGAAATATTATCGAAAAAATAAAGCGCTCATTGTCCCGCCTAAAATTGGTGAGGATGCGGCCGTTATCAAAGAAGAAAGTAAATATCTGGTTCTTACCACTGACCCCATCACCTTGACCAAAGGAGAGGTTGGTCTCTATAGTGTCTATATCAATGCTAATGATATTGCCTCTATGGGTGGAGAGCCTAAATGGTTCTTGACCACCAATCTTCTTCCCGAAGGAAAAACAAGCGAAAAGGATGTGGAGGCTCTTTTTAAAACGGTTTCTTCCGTTTGTCAGGATTTAGGGATTGCCTGGATTGGAGGTCATATCGAGATTACCTCTGGTCTGAAAAGACCGATTGTTGTTGGGGAGATGATTGGGACGGTTAAGAAAGATAAGATAACCGCAACTTCCAATAGCAAATTAGGTGATGACCTTCTTCTGGTCAAAGGCATTGCCATTGAGGGGACGGCGATTATTGCCCGAGAGAAGGAGAAGTATCTAAAAAAGAGATTCCCCCCTTCCTTTTTAAAAAGAGCAAAAAATTTTCTTATCAAACCGGGGATTAGTATTCTCAAAGAAGCCCTCCTTGCCAATAATTCTGTTAAAATTAATGCCATGCATGATCCCACCGAGGGAGGTCTATCTACTGGGATTATGGAGGTTGCCCAGGCTTCCGAGAAGGGAATTTTAGTTTTTTCTGAAGCGATTAAAATTTACCAGGAGACAGAGATCTTATGCAGAGAATTTGGTCTTGACCCCCTTGGTCTTATTGCTTCCGGTTCTTTATTAATCAGTTTACCGCCAAAAGAGAGTCCTAAACTGCTAAAGATTTTTCGGAGAAAAGGGATTCCTGTTTCTATTATTGGCAAAATTAAGCAGAAAAAATTTGGATATAAGTTAAAGGTGAATGGCAGGATAAAGAAGTTACCAAGATTTGAGGTAGATGAAATCACCAAAATTTATAGAAGATCATGGTAACATTAATTGAAATGCTGGAGGAAAGTGCGAGGAGGTATTCTAACAGGGTTGCTCTCATTTTCGAGAGGAGAAGGGTCAGCTACCGAAAGTTAACCGAGGCGGTGAGTAGATTGGCTACCGGGCTTATAAAATTGGGGATAAAACCCGGGGAAAAAATTGGAATCCTTCTTTCCAACTCTCCCGAATATGTTATATCCTATTTTGGTGGGCTAAAGGCAGGAGCGGTTATTGCTCCTCTCAATACTTTTTTAAAGACGGAAGAACTAAGGTACATTTTGGCAGATAGCGGAGTAAAATTCCTGATCACCTCCTCTGATTTTTTGGAAATGATGAATCAACTGCGTATCCGGGTAAAATCTTTAGAAAAGATTATTATTGTGGACAAGAAGATTTCGGGAACGATTAGTTTTGAGGAACTATTGGCTTCTTTGCCTTTAAAGTCAGGACCGGTTCTTCTCCCAGAGGAGGTAGCTCTTCTTCTTTATACCTCAGGAACCACTGGCCATCCTAAGGGGGTAATGCTTACTCACCAAAATCTACTTTCCAATACCCTCTCCTGCGCAAGAGCAATTAGAATAAGCAAAAGGGATAATTTCATCTGTCTTCTTCCGATGTTTCATTCCTTTACCTTCACCGTCTGTATTTTAGTGCCTTTATCCGCAGGAGGAAGGGTCACCATTGTTGCTTCAGTAAGACCATTTAAAAAGGTTATCAAGAATATTTTGATAAATAGAGTGACGGTCTTGGTTGGTATTCCTGCTCTTTACAATCTCCTGGTCAATTTTAATCTTCCACGTCTCTTTTTTCTCTTTAGATTTTTAAATCCTTTGCACTTCTGCATCTCGGGAGCAGCAAGCCTTCCGGTTGAAGTCCTGGCCAGATTTGAAAAGAAGTTCCGCCTTCCCCTTTTAGAGGGATATGGCCTTACCGAAGCTTCACCGGTAGTTTCCTTCAACCCCTTAAAAGGTATTCGTAAACCTGGTTCCGTTGGTCTTCCTCTCCCCGAGATAGAGGTAAAGGTTGTGGACAAGACCGGGAAGAAACTTTTAGCCGGGGAGGTGGGGGAGTTACTGGTGAAAGGAGCAAATGTGATGAAGGGATACTATAACCAACCCGAGGAGACAGGAGGGGTGCTAAGGGAGGGCTGGTTGGCCACGGGAGATTTGGCAAAGATTGATCAGGATGGGTATATCTATATTGTGGAGAGAAAAAAGGATATGGTTAATGTGCGCGGTTTAAATGTCTATCCCAGGGAGGTAGAGGAGATCCTTTATCATCATCCCGCGGTTGCCGAGGCAGCGGTTATTGGCATCAAGGATGAAGAAAAGGGAGAGGTGCCGATTGCCTATATTGCCTTAAAAGAAGGAGAAAAGATCGCCGAGAAGGAATTACTGAGCTTCTGCAGGGAAAGGATTGTCTCCTATAAGGTACCAAGAAGAATTATTTTTAAGACCTCTTTGCCAAAGACCATAACGGGAAAAATTCTTAAAAAGGAGCTGAAATGAGAAAGGAATCTGATGTAGTCATTGCGAGCCCCGTATTTAATACGGGGCGAAGCAATCTCTATGGATTGCCACGCTCGCTTCGTTCGCTCGCAATGACAGTTATACTGTCATTTTTAATCCTTCTTGGTTGCCAGAACCGAGCTTCCGAAAAGCAACAAAAGCTCAATTTTATCCAGCTGCGGGAGAAGATGGTGGCCGAGCAGATTGAGGCAAGAGTGGTAAAGGATAAAAGGGTGCTTATCGCAATGAGAAAGGTAGAGCGACATCGGTTTGTTCCCCAAAAATACCAAGGCCTTGCCTATAATGATTTTCCCCTTCCAATTGGAGGAGACCAGACCATCTCTCAGCCATATATCGTGGCTCTGATGACAGAACTTCTGAGATTATCCGGGGATGAGAGGGTTTTGGAAATAGGGACCGGCTCAGGGTATCAGGCAGCAATCCTGGCAGAATTAGCAAAAGAGGTATATACGATTGAAATCTTAGAGCCATTAGCCAAAAGTGCAGAGACCCGATTGAAAGATTTAGGCTATAAAAATATTAAGGTAAAGTGTGGGGATGGCTATCTTGGTTGGGAAGAGTTTGCTCCCTTCGATGGGATTATTGTTACCTGCGCTCCCCCCTATGTTCCTGAACCTCTTATTGAGCAACTTGCCGAGGGGGGAAGGATGGTCATCCCGGTAGGGGAATATTATCAGGAATTAAAGCTGCTTACCAAGAAAAAAGGAAAAATTCAGGAGCAATCAATTATTCCGGTAAGATTTGTGCCAATGATCCATGGAGGGAGATAGAGATGTTCTGGATAAATGGATTGATTGCGGGATTAGTAATGGGCTTTCTTTCCGGCCTCTTAGGGATTGGAGGGGGGACGGTCATTGTCCCTGCTCTCTTCTACATTTTTTCTCTTACGATGAAAGAGGCGATAGGGACAAGCCTCTTTATTATGCTCTTTGCCAGCCTTTCCGGCCTTCTTATTCATCGCCAGAAAGGCCAGGTTAATTTAAAATTAGGTCTTATTTTGGGAATTGCCGGAATGGCGGGAGCACAGTTAGGTGGATTCTCCACTATCGTAATCTCTGATCTCTGGCTCAAGCGACTTTTTGGAATTTTGCTCCTCTTCTGCGCTTCTCAGATGTTGATTAAAAGGGAAGGAAACAGGAAATCCCTTTCCCCCTCTTCTCAGTCCTCTCCGGCCATGCCTCACATCTCGGCAGGCGTGCTATACGGTGCTCCTTATTCGTCGCACCAGCATCCCTCAAGGGGAGTGAAACCCCCGGAAATAGGTGGGGGTGTAAGTTTTAATATCCCCAAATCTATTGGCATTGGTCTGGGAGCAGGTTACTTATCGGGATTACTTGGTCTGGGGGGTGCCTTTGTTATGATTCCGGCAATGTTCATTATTTTGCAGGTTCCAATGAAAATTGCCATTGGAACCTCCTTGCTCGCTATTTTTCTTAAGGCAATTTCTGCCAGTGGCTACTACCTCTGGAAAAAGGAGGTTGCAATTTTCCTTGGTCTTGTTATTGCCGCTACCTCCATTATTGGCGCTCAGTTTGGTGCAAGAGCAACTACCCGGCTTTCTGCCGATAGGCTGCGTAAACTGTTTGTCTGGTTCTTGGTGGCGATAGGAATATTGATGCTCGTAAAATAAAGGGGTCAGGT
>DAOVGU010000069.1 GCA_030672255.1 bacterium | reverse complement strand
GTTTCTAATCCCGGGAATGGTTTTGCCCAGGCCTTCCGGATACTGCTCAGTCAAAAGAATCGGGACATCTAAAATTTTCATTCCCTTAATAAGAATCTGCATATTCCTTATTATTTTTTCCTTTTCCCATATATGCGGGATTAACTTTTCCTGCACATCCACAACAGCCATCACCACCTTACCCGAACTAAGCATTATTTTATCCTGCCCCCTCCCCTATTATTTGTTTCTTTATTTTATAGAGAACATCAAAGGTCCCTTTCTCAATAATTTCCTCAAAAAATATTTTGACCGCTTCATCAAAACGTCGTTTTACTTCTGCGTAGGTTTTGCCCGAAGTTGATAGATCCAAAGCGGTAGTATAGGCAATAAAATGTTTACCTTCTTTAAAGATAGAAACCGGCAATTTAACCTTCAAAAATGTCTTCTTCATTTGTTCATTGAACAATACTGCCTGGCTTAACCTCTCTATCTATGGTGATAAGCGAAATCTTCTCTTCATTTTCCTTTATTAACCATTTGCCCTAAGTGAATTATTTATTTTGTTCTCGATAGGTTTTTTGCTAACTGGTGCAATTTCTCATTTGATAAAGCGGCAACTTTTTTTCTTATTGTGCGTGAAAAATATTCCTTTTCAGTTTTCGATAAAACCTCTCCATTTAGTTTCTTAAGCAAAATTTCTTTCTGCCTCGGCGAAAAAATCTGTGAAAGTGCATATTCAAGTGATAGTTCTTCTTTCTGAGATAGTGTTTCTTCAAAAGTTTTTTCTTTGCTTTGCAAATAATTTTGAAAAATATTAATTAAGCGTATAGCAGATATTAAAGTTGCACCAAATTTAAATTGTAATTCCTTCTTGAATTCCTTTAATTTTTTCGAGAATACCTCTTTACTAAAAGGAATTTGTCTTTTAATTTCTTTCACCCATAAAAATTCCAAGCCGAGATTTTCATATAGAATCATTGACATAAGCAGAAGATAATTCAGGTTTTTTTGCTCTGCAGATATCAAATGTTTCTTTACTTCATTATAATCAAAAAGCCCATTTTCGGCACTATTCAGTAAAAGAATAGGAAACCCTTCCCATAACCGTAACTCTTCACTCTTTACGACTTCAGCCAGCGTGGTATTAGCGTCTACTCTTTCTTCTGTTTCCAGAAGGGGGAAACCTAACAACCTAACCTTTTTTAACAATTCTTCCTTATTCACTTTCATTATAAATCTCCCTCCTTTTTCAACATATCGATAAAAGAATCAAACTGTTTATTGATTCTTTCTTTCGAAACATCATAAGAAGCAGTTTCGGAATAACGTTTTTTTAACTTTTCAATATCAATTTCATCGCCCTTCTTTTTGAATAATGCCAAGCAATCTTCAAAATCTACAGATGTTCCCCTAAAGAGTTTGCTGATAATCAGATCGTAATAATTGAGTGCACCCAAAAAAATATGGCTGTATTCTTTGATTGCAAAATAGTTCCCTTTTTTTAATGGTGATTCCAGCAATTCCGTAGTATGAATTTTTTTACCAGGGAAAAGATCAAAAATAAATCCTCCTTTTCTGCTCCAACCTGAACCAGTCACCGGCTGATATCCCAAATCTGTTAAAATCTTTATCAAATAATTATACTCGTCTATTTGAGGGATTAACAAATCGATATCCTTTGTGGACTCTTTAACATTCAGTAATGTGAGGGCGGTTCCGCCACAAGCAATAAATTTAACTTTCCGTTTCAAAAAATCGTTCCAGTGTCCAATTTCCTTTAACAATTCTTCTTTATTTATTTCATATTGCATTGACTTATACAATTATTTGTAAGAAATTATACATATTATTGTATAGTATTATACAAATATTTAAAATTTTTGTCAATGTTATATTCTGTAATTTTAAACTTCGCTTTCCCGGCTGTACAATTTAATCTCGGTCTCTATATACTGAAGAATATCCTGTGGAATTTCTTCCTTTTTTAAAATTCCTGATGCTACGGCCATTGCTACGATGGCGTCTGCGTCAAAGTAATTATGTTTTTTCCAAATCTCTTGTGATGGACCATTATGAAATTTATGTATTAATTCATTTAATTCGAAGCAATCGATCTTCTTTCTCCGCCACTCATCAAACCTTTCTGCTAATGAGGCAATATGTCGATCGAGTTCACGCTGCCAGGCTAAATTAGCCAATTCTCTGAACTTTTTTCTTATTTCCTTACTATATTTTCATTTTTCTGAAATACATCTTGTCGGACAGTTAACGCATGCTTCCATTTGAGAATCCCACGCCTTTGCTGCTACGGTCAAGAGCTGGTCGACAAGTAGCGGATAATCCGCCATAAATAGGGGATCCCGCTGGATAGCTTCCAGACACTCATCTAAGGACAATCTTTCGTAGATCTCCCACCACTGCCCTGTATGTCGCATATAAGACAAATTGAACTCATCACCGCCGACGCACTCCATTCGAGCAAATCTGGTTTCAAAATATGGAGACAGGGCATTAGGTCCAGGACTGCGGTATTTTGCACAGAAATAGAAGTAGTTGCGATGCCATTTTGTATAGATATCCACAACGTAGTTGAAGCGTTTATCCTCGGGAGCGGGCTTGATATAATTAGACTTCAAAGTGGACTCAATCAATTCACTACTCTTTTCCTCTACCTCAGCCTTGACTGACTCTGGAACTTTGGATTTGTGAGGTTTTGGTCGACTATAGACCCAGCGCTTTTTGCTTCTTGCCATTTGGGTATCCTTCCTATTTTACCCAACTACTGCATTATTTATAATATACCATATTTCATACAGCGTATTCAATAACAGTTCATTTGAGCCTATGAACCCGACTTTTTATCGGGTCTTCGTTGGATACTTCCAAGCAGCATGGCTCTATTTGTTTGCCTAAATAATTTGGCAAGAACCTGAATTAGTGGTTAGAATGAAAAAGACGTAGAACATGATATGAATCAGGATGATGTGGAAAAAGGAGTTCGCTTTAGTTAGGAACCCGGAAGGTGGAGAACCAAAATATTTCTATGTTCTAGAAGCTACAAATGATTCATATAGGTTCCAAAAATATGGTTTCAAGCAAATCTGTAATGCTCTAATTAAGGATCCAGAAGATAATTATTACGCCCTTGACCTTTTAGATGAAAAATTCTATGAAGAATGTAAAAGAGGGCAAGAAACCAAAGCAATAGGTGAATTACAACGACTGATAAACTATTTCGAATCAAAACCTTTAGATTTTACCAGTAGAGAGATACTTGCTCAAAGCTATGATTTAATGGGAGTGATCTTAAAAGATGAAGAGAAGCTTAAAGAAGCAGTAGAGTACTTCAATAAGATAACAAAAATTCATGATTGCTACCCGGGTGCGTATTGGATGCTTGGAGAATGTTATACTGAATTAAATGAACCCGAGAAGGCAATAAAAAGTTGGAAGAAAAGGTTAGAACTTGCACCAGAAACTTCTGATGTTTATTTTGACATTGCTGATGCATATGAAAAATTAGGTAAGAAAGAAATGGCTATATCTTCCAGCTATGAACCCAGTCCCATCCTTCTCAAACCATTTGCTTTTCCCTCTCCCCTTTCCATTTTTTTCCTGTCATTGCGAGGAGTGATAGCGACGTGGCAATCTATTACTTACCCTTTAGTTGCTATCTTGCCCCCTTCTCCTATTTTGTCTCTAATTCCTTTTCTTTGACATCCTCGTATATTTCGAGAAAATCAAGCATATAAGTATCTTTTATAGCAGATTCGACTTTTTTCAACACCTTAAATAGATTTACCTATCCTGTTGCCAGAGAAAAAATAGTATTGTATAATCCTTCTGTGGAGATTAACGAGATACGCCAAGCTTTTACAGAAAAGCGATTTAGTTATACCAGACACGGTC
>DAOVGU010000147.1 GCA_030672255.1 bacterium | reverse complement strand
CAAGAGCCGCCTTGGGCATAATCTCCGGGGTAGGGTTGGCCATCGCAAAGACAATTGGCTCTTTTGCCATAGACCTTACCATTTCCCTGGTTACTAAACTGGGGCCGGAGACACCGATAAAAAGGTCCGCCCCCTTGATCGAGGTTTTCAGATCTCCTTTCATTAAATCGCAATTGGTAATTTCCGCAATCTCTTGCTTGGCAAAGTTCATATTCTCTCTTCTCCCTTTGTAGATAATTCCTTTTCGATCGCAGAGAATAATATTTTTTGCTCCGCTCTTATAAAGGAACTTTGCTACCGCAATGCCTGCGGCTCCCGCCCCATTGATAACGATCTTGATTCCAGAGAGTTTCTTTTTGACGATTTTGAGACCATTGATGGTGGCGGCTAATACCACAACCGCAGTTCCGTGCTGGTCATCATGAAAGACAGGAATGGAAAGCAGTTTTTTTAATATTTTTTCGATTGAAAAACAGCGGGGCGAGGAGATATCCTCTAAATTAATCCCACCTAAAGAGGGAGAGATGAGCTGGATCGTTTTTACTATTGTCCTTACATCCTGGGTGGCAAGACAGATGGGAATGGCATCGATCCCGGAGAATACCTTAAAGAGGATGCATTTGCCCTCCATCACCGGTAAAGCCGCTTCCGGACCAATATTTCCCAAACCAAGGACTGCACTGCCATCGGTAATTACCGCAATCGTATTCCATTTGTTGGTATAGTCATAGACAAGAGACTTTTTTTTGGCAATCCTTCGGGAAGGGCCGGCAACGCCCGGGGTATAGGCCAGGGAAAGGTCAATAAGATTCCTTAAGGGAACCCGGCTTTTAATCTCTAATTTCCCTTTTTTCTTTTTGTGAAGAAAAATGGATTGCTTCTCTAAATTCATAGCATATGTCATTCCCGAAATTAGCCTGCCCCTGTATGCAGTTGAGCAGGGGTAATCGGGAATCCATTAGATTCCTGCTTCCGCAGGAATGACAGACATTGTCGAGCAAGCTCGACCACTACTTAAAGAAAGTATATTTCATAATAAAGGAGGCAAAGACGATGGAGATGATGGACATCAGTTTGATGAGGATATTTAAGGAGGGACCGGCGGTATCCTTGAAGGGGTCGCCTACCGTATCACCAATAACTGCGGCTTTATGTTCCTCTGAACCTTTACCCCCGAAGTTGCCTTTCTCAATATATTTTTTGCTGTTGTCCCAGATAGCCCCAGAATTGGCGAGAGCTATAGCCATCGCAAAACCGCAGCCCAGAGCACCCACTAAAAGTCCGATCGCCCCTTCCAGACCTAAAAATATTCCAACAATAATGGGGAGGGCAATAGTTATTAAAGAAGGTATCATCATTTCTCTGAGAGCACTGAGAGTGCAGATATCCACCGCTTTAGCATATTCTGGTTTTGTTTTTCCCTCCATCAGACCAGTGATTTCTTTAAATTGTCTTCTTACTTCAACGACAATCTTTTGGGCGGTTCTTCCTACGGCGCGGATAGCTAATGACGAGAAGAAAAAGGGATACATTGCTCCCAGGAGGAGTCCGGCGATCAATCTGGGATTCATCAGGGAAAGTTCTATTTTCCCTCCATATTGAAGGATCTGGCTTCTGTAGGCGGCAATAAGTGCAAGGGCGGTAAGAGCAGCAGAGCCAATGGCAAAGCCTTTTCCGGTAGCCGCGGTGGTATTACCCAGAGCATCGAGACTATCGGTTCTCTCCCGCACAATTGAAGGTTGATGGGTCATCTCGGCATTTCCTCCAGCATTATCCGCCACCGGTCCATAAGAATCTGTGGCAAGAGTAATCCCCAGGGTAGAAAGCATTCCTACCGCCGCGATACCAATACCATAAAGTCCCAGGAAAATATTTTCCCTCCCTCCGGCTAAATAGAAACTAACAAGGATAGTAATGGCGATGGTGAGCACCGGAAGAAAAGTAGAGCTCATTCCCCAGGAATATCCTTCCAAGATCACGGTGGCCGGACCGGTCCGGGAAGAGGCGGCTACCAATTTTGTTGGAGGGTAATTCTCGGAGGTGAAATATTCGGTAAAAAAGCCAATGAGATTTCCCGCAATCAGCCCGGAGAGAATCGCCCAATATATTCCTAAATATTCTCCTCCTAAAGTTTTTAGTACGATTGGTAAGGATAAGCCAGCGATTAAGATTCCGGTGATATAAACTCCACGTCGGATAGCTGCAAGAAGGGAGGCTTGCGTGGCATCCTCTTTAGTATGTACCAGGAAAAATCCTATTAGAGAAGCAAAGATGCCGCAACTGGCAATCAAAATAGGCAAGATCATTCCTCGAAAGGAAAGCCCGGCAGCAAGGGAAAGAGCCATCGCGGCGACAATGGAATCAAGATATGATTCATATAAATCTGCTCCCATACCCGCGATATCCCCGACGTTATCCCCCACATTATCGGCAATTGTCGCCGGATTCCTGGGGTCATCTTCGGGAATGCCGGCCTCCACTTTACCCACTAAATCTGCTCCCACATCGGCCCCTTTAGTATAGATACCACCGCCAACTCGGGCAAAGAGCGCCTGCGCTGAAGCACCCATTCCTGCGCAGAAAAGGGTGGAAGCAATCTTGAACATTCGCTCATTAGCCTCTAAGAAGCGATAGACCCATTGCAGAAAGCAATACCAAGCACTGATGTTAAGAAGAGCTAAACTGACAACAATTAAACCCATAACGCTTCCTGAGGAAAATCCGATACGTAATGACCTATTCAAGGATTTCTTGGCCGCTTGGCTCATTCTGCTGGATGAGCCAGTGGCAACACTCATTCCAATGAATCCGGCTAAACCAGAAAAGAGCACTCCGGTGATAAAGGCTAAAGGAGCATATAAAGGTAAAAGTTTTTTCAGACTCAAGAGAATCAGGATAAGGAAAACAAAAAGAGCACAGATTGCGACCGATTTATATTCCCTTTTGAGGAATGTTTTTGCGCCTTCTCTAACGGCGGCGGCCACCTTCTTCATCTGGAGGTCGCCTTCATCCTGCCTCTTGAGCCAGGCGATAAGGAAGATGATAAAAATAAAGGTAATAAAGATAATGATGAAAGGGAAAATAATCAAGCCCATATTGTTTTAACCCCCGGTGTCATTGCGAGCGAATGACCCCATCTGTCATTCCCGCAATTAGCCTGCCCCTGCGTGCAGTAAGCAGGGGTAAACGGGAATCTATTCTTTACGTCTGGATTCCTGTCCCTGCTTCCATCTTGCAGGGACAAGCTTTCACAGCCCCTGATTTAATCAGGGGGACACTTCGTGTCAATTGAATTTAGACATTGTTTTTTCCATTCCCGCCTCCAGCAGAGACTCAACGGCTCCAGCGGTCTTTTTTAATACCTTTTTTAATTTGCTTTTTTCTTCATCATTGAAAGAAGAAAGCACAAAGTCGGCTAAGTTACGTCCTTTCCCCTCACCTTTATCCGGGGGATGCACTCCCTCGAGGGGAGTGGAGCCCCCGGAAATTAGGTGGGGGTGTGATTTGTCTTCGTTTGCTGAACCGATACCAATACGCAACCGGGAAAAATCCTCAGTTCCTAAGCAGGATATGATTGATTTCAATCCCTTATGCCCTCCATCGCTTCCTTTGGGCCGAAGGCGAACCTTTCCTAAAGGTAGGTTGAGATCATCGCAGAGGATGAGAAGTTTATCTTTTTTAATCCGATATCTTTTTAAAATAGGTTTTATTACAACGCCGCTATTATTCATAAAGGTGAGAGGCTGAAGCAGAATAACCTTTTCCTTACCTATTCTGCCTTTGCCGATAGCGCTTCTGGCCCGGAGGCTCCGGGAAAGTTGGATGTGATTTTTGTGCGCAAGACAAAAGAGAGCGTGAAAACCAGCATTGTGCCGGGTATTGCTGTATTTTCTTCCGGGATTACCAAGACCGACGATCAACCACACTTTATTTAACCACAGATGTCATTGCGAGGCGTAGCCGAAGCAATCTCAAAACGAGATTGCCACGCCCTTTGGGCTCGCAATGACAGCTATATTGCTATTTTTCTTTCTTTTCTGGTTTCCTGTCCTTTTCAGGTTTCTTCTCTTTAGCAGGTTCTTCCGCGGGTTCTTTTACTTCCTCGGGTGGTTTTTCCTCCTCCTTTTTCTTTCTTCTTTCCTCGACCTCCTCCTCCGAAATCACCTCAGGCTCTGCTGCCGCCTCTTCCACTGGAGGTGCTACTTCCTCCTCCTTCCTGGGGGCAAGGATTGAAACCACTACCTCGGTAGGTTCATTAAGAATGGTTAAATCTTTTATTTTTAATTCCCTTACATAGAGGCTATCCCCAATCTTTAAAGAGGAAATATCGACCTCAATCTTTTCTGGAATATGGGCGGGAAGGGTTTCAATCTTTATTTCCCAGAGCACATGGTCCAATACTCCTCCCTCCTTTACTCCCGGAGATTCCCCGGTTAAGGTAACCGGCACATTAACCGCTATCGGTTTATCCGGGGCGGTCTCGTAAAAGTCGAGATGGAGAATCCTGTCCCTGATTAAGTCCTTCTGGACATCCTTTAAGATTACCCTTTTTTTGATGGTTTTATCATCCCTCTTAATTTTAAGTTCAAGAAGACTGCTCTTTCCGGCTAAGCGATGCAAGACCATCTGGAAATCCTTACCTTTTAAGGTTAAAGGGAGGGCTTCCTTCCCTTCCCCATAGACAATCGCTGGAATACAGCCCTTCTTCCTTAATCCCTTTGCAGCGCTTTTACCTATTTCTTTCCTGATTTCTGCCTCTATCCCTTCCATATTGTTTTCCGATTATTTTTATGTTATTCTACTACCGTTTCCTAAAAAGGTCAAATGAAGATAATCTATTCTCCTGAATGCCTGGATTATTGTGAGACTTCCCATCCTGAATCTCCCCAGAGAGTGAGGGAAAGTTTCCTTTTTCTGAAAGAGAAAGGATTTGAGTTTGAAAAGCCGGGTCTCTGTAGCGAAGAGGATCTTCTTTTAGTTCATGAGAAAGAGTTGATTGAAAAGGTGAAAAATTGTAATTTCTTTGATGCCGATACCCCTAACCTATCCGGAATCTATAATTACGCTAAGCTCTCGGCTGGAGCAGCAATGTTGGCAGCCGAGATCGCCCTGAAAGGAGAAACATCCTTTTCCTTGATGAGACCTCCGGGACATCATGCTACTAAAAGAAGATTGGGAGGTTTTTGCTACTTTAATAATCTCGCCATTGCGGTAAAGAAGGCTCTTTCCTCTGTTAAAAGAGTAGCGATTGTTGATCTTGATGGTCACCATGGCAATGGGACCCAGGATATCTTCCTGGGAGAGGAAAGGGCTATTTATCTTTCTCTTCACCAGCTCCCTGCTTATCCGGGAACCGGAACCCGTTCCTTTGAAAATTGTTTTAATTTTCCTCTTTCTCCGGGAACCGGGGAGAAAAAATATCTGGAAACCTTAGGAGAAGGGTTGAAGGAGGTAAGGAAATTTAATCCCGAGTTTATCGCTGTCTCGGCTGGCTTT
>DAOVGU010000252.1 GCA_030672255.1 bacterium | reverse complement strand
TTTCATACTTTGAAAATATGCAGGTGCGGGGTGTTAGCGAGAGTATTTACTGTTTTCAAAATTCCCAGCCAGCCACTAAAATATCCAGAGAATTCAGCGAAACAATATCTTCTATCTCTAAAAATTTTTGCATTATTTATAATCAAGCCTTTACTGTCGAACAATACGAATTAAAGGAAGTATGCGGTGTGGGATATAGAAAAGCACTAGAATTTTTAATAAAAGACTATGCAATAAAAAACAACTCCACTAAAGAAAAAGAAATAAAAAATATGTTTTTAGGTACTTGCATAGAAAAATATATCAAGAATGAGAATATAAAGGAGGTAGCAAAGCGAGCTGTATGGCTTGGCAATGATGAAACGCATTATTTAAGAAAATGGGGAGAAAAAGATTTAGATGATCTAAAAAAGTTAATTGATTTAACAGTTCATTGGTTTGAAATGGAGCAACTTACTGAAGACATAAAAAAAGATATGCCGGAAGAAGTAAATAATAATGCCTTAAAGCCTTAACTGGAGCAAATCTTTCTTCTAATGCTTATCTTCCTGGCTGTGGTAGTGGCGATTAGGCACAGGTGAATGGAAAAAGAAAAAAGTGATATTGGGAAAATTCTGGAAGCTGCTAAAAAAGGTGAAATACCATATAAAAGAAGATTGTTATTAAATGAGATAGATACCTGTTTTTTAAAAATTATTCTGGAAGGGGGGAAAGAACAACTTACAGACAAAGAAATTTATGAGGCAATAAAGGAATTAGTGACGAGTAAAGCTGCTAAGGCCAATGCTGATGGTTCTTCAATTATAAATAAAGGTAATCTATATCTTCAAGATTTTCTAAATTTAAGAAGAGACCGAAAATTAGCAAGACAAACATCTAATCTAATAGGTCTTACGTGGGTCTTAGTAATCCTCACGCTTACCTTAATAATTCTTACATATGCACCATATTTTATTAAACAAAATATCCCCTAAAATGAAAAAAAACCTTCTTAAAATAGTCTTAGAGTTCTTCGGCACTGTATTCCTATTTGCCCTTATTTTTGTCTTTATTGACCTCTCTGAAGCCAGAGAAGGAGTAAAACTGACTGAAGGATTCTTTCTCCGCTTTGCCTATCCTGATTATCTTGTATTCTCTGTCATCGCAGGGTTGCTTTATTCCGGAAGGCAAATCTATAAAAGAGTAACGTCAATAGAAGAAAGAAGGTCTATAACAGACATAGTATTAGAATCTCTGGCTATTGCCTGGTTGATTGCTATATCCCTTAATCTGTTTTTCTTCTTGGGACAACTAAAATATCTAAACAAGGAATACTATGCGCAGATATTTTTACTCAGATTTGGCCATCATCCTCTTTATTTTACTGTTGGTGCAGTTGTTGGGCTGGGGTATGGGTTCTTTCAATTGTATAAGGTTTCTTTAGACAAAAAGATTATTTTATGAAAACATTAGGATTGATAATCATTGCGGTATTGGTCGCTCTCTTAATGGGTTACTTGCGCTATCTGGTTTATAGGAGGAGATAATTCTGTATTTCCCCACAAATCCCTGAAAACCTGCTCTATATCTACGTTATAAAGAGTTTTCTCAGGGCCGGGAAGGGTAGACACACCCCTGAGAATGGGGGGATGATTGAGAAATACGGAGAGGATGTAAAGCGATAAGGGAATAATGATAGTAACAGAGTTTGGATGCTGCTCAAAATAAAATTTACACCAGCAAAAAGAAAGGAGAAACAGTGAAGAAACTTTTATCTCTTGGCTCTCAAGGTAAATTAGTTGTTAAATCATCTGAGGGAAAAGAACTCCCTGTTTCCCCTAACTCTTCTCCTCTTCAGAAAGGTCAGGCAATTGCTTATCTCTTGGTGGATTGTTCAACCAGTATGACTGGGCAAAAGATTGAACAGGCCAAGCGAGGAGCCTTAGATTTTGCCAAAACCGCTATCAGAAAAGGCTATCTCTTGGGTCTGATTAAATTTGATTCATCAGCTGAACTGCTTTGTGAACCAACCGCTACTCTTTCTTTAATTTCCAATAAGGTAAAAGAATTTACTGCGACCGCTGATACCAATTTAACTGAAGCTTTGAAAATAGCCGCAGAAAAGTTAATAGGAAAAAGAGGCTACCGGGTCGTGGTAGTGGCTACCGATGGTTGTCCTAATGACCCGGTTTCCGCCTTAAAGATAGCTCAAGAAATGAAAAAAGACAAGATAGAAATTCTGGCTATCTCTACTGAAGATGCTGACCAAGTTTTTCTCTCAGAACTCGTCTCCCGAAAGGACCTAAATCTTAAACTAGAACAGAGTCAATTCAGAGAAGGAATGAACCTTATGGCCAAAAAACTTCCTTTTTTGGTTTTAGAGCATAAAAGATGAAAGATTTTACTAGTTATTATGAGGTTTTAAAAATAAAGGTAACAGCCTCTTCTGAAGAGATAAAAAAAGCCTACGGACGACTGGCTCATCAATATCATCCTGATAAAATACCTGATCATTTGTCGGAATTAAAAAAGGATGCTGAAGAAAAGATGAAACAGATTAATGAAACCTACGAAACTCTCTCTGACCCTAAAAAAAGAAAAAAATATGATGAGGAATTAAAAAATTTCAAAACCAGCCAATCCTCTGACCAAACAGATTTTTCTGAAAACCCTGTTCTTTATGTAGATAAGACCTATCTGGAATTCAAAAACGCTAAAGCAAATACTGTTGTTTCTGATCATCTCACCATTTCTAACACCGGTAAAGGGATATTAACCGGGACAATAAGAACTACTAAGAGCTGGATTCTTCTCTCAGACTATGTCGTTAATACCCCAGATACTCAGGAAATTGAAATAACTATTAATGTCGCTTTCTTACCTTCAGGGTATAAAGATTCCGGGGCAATTGAGGTTGAAACCAATGGCGGAAAAGAAACAGTTTATATTGATATTTCTGGAGAGCATGCATATATACCAAAAGATTCTATCTCCCTCTTCAGAAAAAAGTTTATACCAGCGATTGCCCTCATTGGCGCCTCAATAGGTTTAACGGGTTGTTTTTTTTCACTTATTGGACGGATAATTACTGGCGTTACACTTTTTGGACTCTCCATGTACCTTGGGGGATGGGGAACATTTATTGCTGGAGTCGTTATTTTAGGCTGCCTGAATGACTGCTTTCCCTATGCCTTTTCTGTAGTTGGGGGAGCTTTATTCTTTGCTGGAATTGGCTTAACCTTTTC
>DAOVGU010000095.1 GCA_030672255.1 bacterium | reverse complement strand
GAGGGAAAAAGGGAGGGGGATTAGAGGATTCTATTCGCAGGGCTTTTCAACTTCGCCCGGAGTTAAATCTCCGGAAGGCAAACTTAAAAATGGCCGAGGCAGACTATAGAATTGCTAAAAGCGGATATCTACCCGCTATCTCACTCATCACCAATTATGACCACGAGAAAGGCTCTGAAATTCCTATTAACAAGTGGCAGAGCAGTTGGAATGCAGTAATTACTTTTGAACTTGACATCTGGAACTGGGGAAGAACTAAAGAAAAGATAAAGCAGGCAAGAAGCATAATTAATCAGAATCAAGATTCATTGTCCCTTCTTAAAAATGGGATTGAATTAGAAGTGAGAAATGCCTTTTTGAATTTACAGAGCGCAGAAAAGAGAATTCTTGTTACGGAGAAGGCTGTGGAACAGAGCAAAGAGAACCTGCGGATGACAGAATTAAGGTTCAAAGAGGGAATGGCAACAAGCACCGATGTTCTGGATGCGACAACCTTACAGAGTCAAGCAGAAACCAATTATTATCGAGCCCTGTATGACTGCTACCTCGCGGAAGCAGCATTAAAGAGGGCGATGGGAATGAAGTAATCAAAAATGACACAAAGTGTCATTCCTGCCCCTGCTCACTGACTGCAGGGGTAAACTTAGCAGGAATCCAATACTGGATTCCCGATTACTAACTTCGGGAATGACAGAGGGAGGAGATTGCGGGAATGACAGAGAAAGGGAGAGAGATGAGAAAAATAGTTATTTTGTTTTTAGTAATTCTCTTCACAGGTGGGATAGGATACCAAATTTATCAGATTATAGGGTCTAAGAAAATAAGGGGGGAGAAGGTAGAGGAGGTAGCCGCGGTTCCGGTAAAGACAGAAAAGATAAAGTTGGGAACTGTTGAGGAGAAACTCTCCCTTACCGGCAATATCACTCCCCAATCCCAGGTTACTGTATATTCTGAGGTGGCTGGAGAAATAGAGAGGTTGGTAGTTGATGTCGGGGATAAGGTGAAAAAGGGTGACCTTATTGCCCAGATTGAATGTGAGAAGATTCGTTTTCAGGTAGAACAGATGAAGGTAAATCTTAAGGCAGCCAAGGTAAATTTAGCCAATACAGAAAAGGAATACGGAAGAATTAAAAGGCTTTATTATGATGTTGAGGAACCAGCAGTTTCCCGGCAAAGGATGGATAATATCACAGCTGCCAAAGAGGTAGCTGAAGCACAGGTGGAGAGTTTAGAGGCTGGTTTGGCCTTAGCTAAGGCACAACTTTCCGATTACAAAATTTATGTTCCTATTAAAGGAATTATTGCTAAGAAATTTATAGATGAAGGCGAGATGATTATTGCCTCTATGATGATGAAGAGTGCTCCTATAGTCACCATCGTGAATATGGATACGGTTAAGATTATGGTTAATGTGACTGAGAAAAACATCACTCAGGTAAAAATAGGACAGAAGGCAAGAGTGAAAGTGGATGCCTATCCAGATAAAATTTTTATAGGTAAGGTATCTAATATCAGCCCTGTATTAGATCCTTCCAGCAAAACTGCTCCGGTGGAGATTAAGATTCTTAATCCAGACCATCTGCTTAAACCGGGAATGTTTGCGAGAGTAAATATTGTTGTCGAAAAGAGAAAAAATGCCCTTCTTGTACCCATTAAGGCAGTACTTAACGAAAATAATCGCAAATTTGTCTTTGTTGCCAATGGTTCTATTGCTCGCAAAAAAGAAGTAAAGACAGGAATATATCAAAAAGATTCTGTAGAGATTATGGAAGGGCTGAATATAGGTGAGAATGTAATTATAGAGGGAAACTATGGTCTTAAGGATGGCGCAAAGGTCCTTATAAAAAATAGAGGAAACATTCAATGAGATTACCTGAATTTTCTGTCCATCGCTCAGTTACGGTTTTGATGTTAATTGGTATTATTGTCGTCTTGGGGACAATTTCTTTGTCCAGGCTACCCATAGAGGTTATGCCCGATTTGAGCTATCCTACGGCATCAGTTATTACCACCTACGAAGGTGCTGCCTCTGAAGATATAGAGACGTTGGTCACTAAACCCATCGAGGCGGCGGTAAGTAAGGTTAAAAATGTTAAGACTGTAGATTCTATCTCCCAGGAAGAGATTTCCATTATAATGGTGGAGTTTGAGTGGGGTACTAATATAGATTTTGCTGCCCAGGATATGCGTGATGCCATTGGAATGATTGAGGAGTTTTTACCTGAAGAGGTAGATAATCCTATTGTTATCAAGTTTGACCCATCGCTTATTCCGGTTATCGCTTTTGGAATCACAGGAGAAAGAAATTTGAGAGGCTTAAGGACTTTAGTTAAGGACCAGATAAAAGACCGCCTTGAGATGGTCGATGGCGTGGCCAATTGCATGATTATGGGTGGTAGAGAAAGGGAGATTCAAGTAAAAATTGATAGGGCTAAACTTGAGGCACTCAATATTCCCATTCAGCAGGTAACATCCACTTTAAGATATGAGAACCTCGACCTCTCTGGAGGACATATTACCAGAGGCTATACAGAGTATCTTTTGCGTACACTGGGAGAATTTGAAAACTTAGACCAAATAAAAAACACAGTAATTACCGTTAGAGACCAAAAGCCCGTTTATTTAAAAGATTTTACCGAAGTCTATGATACCCATACCGAAGTAAGAAACTACAGCCGCACTAACAAAAAGAATGGTCTTGTTTTGGCAGTCATCAAAGAATCCGGAGCAAATGACTTAACGGTAGTGAATGGTCTAAAGAAAAAATTAAAAGAGATAAAAAAAGATCTTCCTCCCGACATCAAGATGTATATTCTATTAGATCAAGGAAGGATTACTCAACTTATGATTTTTACCACAGCTACTGATGCTATCTGGGGAGGACTTTTGGCGATAGTAATTCTATTTTTAGTTTTGCATAATTGGAGGCCAACCTTAGCCATTGCTTTATCTATCCCATTGTCTATTTTAGCCACCTTTGTCGGTGTCTATTTCGCAGGTTTTAGTCTAAACATAATGACGATGAGTGGTCTTGCCTTAGGTGTAGGTATGCTTGTCTCTAATGCCATTATTGTTATTGAAAATATTTTCCGGCATTTAGAGGAAGGAAAGAATAGAAATCAGGCAGCCATTATAGGCACAAGTGAAGTGGGTGGAGCTATTACTGCTTCTACCCTTACTACCATTGCTGTGTTTTTGCCTCTAATCTATGCTACAGGTATTGCGGGAAAACTTTCCCAGGGACTAGCTCTTACTGTTACCTTTGCCCTTATCGGTTCTTTATTTACTGCCCTTACCTTAATTCCGATGATGGCTTCTAAGATGTTTGTTAAGAGAAAGTCAAGAAAAGACTATGAGCTCCATTTTGGTGAAAGGGGATTTAATTTCTTGAAAGATTGGTATAAGAGAACCCTTGTTATTGCTCTTCGCCACCGCATCAAGGTTTGCATAGTCTCTACAGGGATATTTGCCTTAAGTATGTGTCTTTTGCTCTTTGTGGGAAAAGAATTTATGCCAGCAATCGACCCTGGTTTAGTCATAGTCAAGGTTAAGATGCCTGTTGGTACAAATCTTGAGGAGACAGACCGCGTGGTTCAAAGGATAGAAGATATTATGATGCGCCAGAAAGAAGCCGATGTTTTAGGGACATTTACCGGTTTAATGGAAGGTACAAAATTGGATGTGGCATTTAGTGGCAGTGGAATAGGTAATACTGGAGTAAATGAGGCAATGATATTTTCTCATTTAGTGGATAAGAGCAAACGAAAGCGTTCAAGTTTACAAATTCAAGACAGTATCCGTAGACAACTGCCACAGATAGAGGGTGCCAAGATAGAGTTTATCGATTTAGCCCGATTTATAACCTCAGGGGGCACTGGCCAGATTCCTATCGAGATAAAGATTTTTGGTAAAGATCTCAAAACACTTGAATCATTATCTGATGAGATTATGGCCAGGATAGAGCCCATCCAAGGGCTTTATGATATAGATACTACCCTTCGTCATGGCAAGCCAGAATTACAATTTGTAATAGATAGGGATAAAGCGTCTCAGTTGGGGTTAAATGTTGGTCAAATTGCCTCTGTAATGCGAACTAACTTTGAAGGTCAAGTTGCTACTCGCTACAGAACTGCTGGTGATGAATTTGACCTGCGTGTTCGATATAGAGATGAAGATGCTCAGACTTTTGATGACATAAAGCAAGCGGTTATTTTCTCACCTTCAGGTTCTCAGCATCATCTGGAGGATGTAGCAAAGGTTATAGAGGGTAAAGGTCCGGTTAAACTTTATCGGGAAAATCAGGCAAGAAAAGCAGCTGTTACCGCCAACTTCTCTGGTAGGGATTTGGGAAGTATATTAGCTGATATAAAAGCCAAGATAGACAAGATAAATTTGCCCTCGGGATATTTTGTGGAATACGGTGGAGAGGCAAAACGGATGCACGAGACATTCGTTGCCTTAGGCACTGTATTTATTTTGGCAATATTATTGATATATATGATTATGGCTGCACAATTTGAATCGTTA
The DNA here is from genome assembly GCA_030672255.1 of bacterium. Classification (GTDB taxonomy): domain Bacteria; phylum Ratteibacteria; class UBA8468; order UBA8468; family UBA8468; genus DAOVGU01. Next base: position 1,600 of record DAOVGU010000095.1, on the reverse strand, counting down.
GTACATCCCTTTACCGTGATGTTTACTGTCCCATTTGGATTAATCGGCGTAGTATTAATACTGTTATTAACCGGCAATAGTCTTTCTATGGTTTCTCTTTTAGGCGTCATTATCCTTGCCGGTGTTGTAGTTAACAACGGGATAGTCCTCGTGGATTATGTTAATCAGCTTAGAGCCAAGGGTATGAGTAAAGATGAAGCGCTTATCCAGGGCGGGGTAACTAAATTAAGGGCGGTTTTGTTAACAGCAGCCACGGCCATATTTGGAATGCTTCCTATGGCTATAAGTAGGTCAGAAGGTTCAGAGTTAAGGTCGCCTATGGCCCTGGCAGTTATCGGAGGTTTAGTGGTCTCTACCTTCTTGACCTTGATAATCATTCCTACAGTTTACAGTATCTTGGATGACATCGCCCATAAGACCAGAAAGAAGATAAGTAAGAAGTTAATTGGGGAAGAATGAAAAAATTCCCTGGTTCTATTCCATTTCTATTTTCAATTTTTGAATTACTTCTTTCTCAAAAATTTTCATCAATTCTTTATCTTTCAAAGATGGAGGATAGAGAGGTTGGCAAAATTTTACTTTGATTTTACTTATTCCTATTCTCTTACTGCAATTTTCTTCAGGCTTTTCTATAACTACAGGAATGACAGGAACTTTCGCTTTCTCCGCAGCAAAAAAAGCTCCTCTATAAAATCTTTTTCTATTTATCCCTCCCTGAGGGAAGATCAATACAATTTCCCCATTTTTTAATGCTTTTACTATTTTTATCAACCCGCTTGTAGATGAGTTGCCTCCCACAGGAATTGACCCGACCCATTTTAGCCCAAGAGAATAAATAGGATGAGAAAAGAGATACTCAGCAGAAGTAAATCTGGGAGGTCTCGGGAGAGCACATGCAAGGATAGGCGCATCCAAAAAAGATTGATGCTTTGCAATTATTACCATCCCCTCCCTCCGAAGGTTTCTCATTCCTTCTACTTTCAGAAACAATGCTTTGAAAAAAGGACTTAATGTTTTAGTCAATCTATAATAACTTCTTAGATTGGACATAGATAAAATTATTTTTTCAGGTCTTGCAAAACCTTTTTTGCTGCTTTTCTTCCTGCATCTGCCGTTTCCTCAGCTCTATAGTATTCAAGAACTTTAATATCGGAGACTTCCGAGTTAACAACAAGGTTTGCTTTTGAGAGCGAATCCTTCACCATCTTCCGTTGCATAATACTTCCTGATTGAAGAAGAATTGTAAATATACTTGGAACTTTAATTTTATTTTTTGTTCGCATCTCTTTTATTTCCATTGGTGGTTTGTCAAATAGGGGATTAACATTTGAAGCGATAACAAAATTTGCTCCCATTTTTGAAGCAATACTTACGGGAACTGGATTTACTATTCCTCCATCGGTAAGTATTCTTCCATCGAGAACTACGGGAGTCAATATTCCCTGGATAGAAATGCTTGCCCTGATTCCATTTACTAAGTCTCCCCTGTTAATTATAATTTCTTCTCCAGAAAGTATATCCGTAGCAACACAGGCAAAAGGAATTGGTAATTCTTCTATTCTTTTATTTCCTATTACAGAACGGAGGAAATTTTCAATCT
>DAOVGU010000200.1 GCA_030672255.1 bacterium | reverse complement strand
AAGGGAAAAAGTTATCAACACTATTAACAGTTATCAACTCCCCCCTCTTTGGAAACTCCCCCTATTACTATGAATAAGAATATCTGTAACCATCACTTAAAGATACTACACGTAATTGTAAAAATAGATCGCCAGTTATTCGGTAAGTATGACATCAAAGAATATGCTGTTATGGAATATTTAGAGAAATTCCCAGAAGACATTGCTGCTCCTGAAGATGATGAGATAATTCTTGTGAAGGAAGATGATGGTCCATTTCCAAAGAAAATTATAAAAGAAGTTATAAAGATTGCAGTATAAAAGATTTGCTAATCCCAGCCAAGATTTTTTCACAAAGATTTTCCATGTCAATAGAGCATCAATTCCCTGATAAACAGGCCTTAAATGAAGAAAATTGCGTGATTTTGGTTTTTGGGCAAATTTAGAGCTTAATTTTAAGAAAACATAAGATACATAACTTACTGTAAATAAAGGAGTTATGTCTGTTTGCTTAATACTTTGCTATAAATACGGGAAAATTCGCTTTTTCTCCCTTTGTAGTTTACATAAGATACCTTATCTTAACTTGTGCGACATTTAAAAAGCCAAAAAAAGGGAGGGACTGTCCCAGAATTACCGAGTAGCAAGGCTATTGGTAGATTCGGGACTGTCCCTATAACTCCCTCTTTTTCTCCAGATATTTCCTGATTTTTCTCAGTTTTTTAATATTCGGTCTATTTTTCCCTTTTAGCCATCTTTGAATGGTTCTTTTACTCACCTTGAGATATTTTGCTATCTCTCCGGTTTTGTAATCCCGATATAGATAAAATTGATGCAATCTCCTTAATTCCTCTATCTCTTCTTCCATAAATTCTGTTGTTGTACCTGCCGAGATTGCTCGGCTTGGCTTTCAGGGACTGTCCCAGGAATTACCGAGGAGCAAGGCGACTGGTAGATTCGGGACTGTCCCCAATGTTTGTGTCATTGCGACCCTTCATTTGTCATTGCGAGGAGCAACAGCGACGTGGCAATCTCTCATTTCAGCCCTTTTCTCCCTTTTGGGGTATCGAACTACCTTTTTGCTCTCTTTTCCCCTTATAAACGCATTTATCCTTGCTTATTGAACAATACTTCCCGGCTTAACCTCTTTATTTAACGTAATAATCGCAAGATTCTCTTCATCTTTAGCCGCTAAAAGCATACCATTGCTTTCTATGCCGCGTATCTTCCGTGGTTCCATATTAACAATTACTACAACCTCTTTACCGATTAATGCTTCTTTCTCAATATAAGGTTTGATTCCGGCAACAATTTGCCTTTCTTCCTCCCCTAAATCAATCTTCACAACATAAAGTTTGTCTGCATCAGGATGGTCAGTTACTTCCTTAATCTTAGCCACTCTAATGTCCAACTTCTTAAAATTCTCATAATTTATCAATTCCATTTTGTTACCCCCCTCTATTTTTCCCTGTCATTGCGAGAATGTAGTTGCTCAATTCATCAAGCATCAAAGTCTGGAGACCTTTCGCACAAAGAATAACTGTGGGAGACATCTCCTGATGTCGATACTTTTCTTGTCATTCCTGCGGAAGCAGGAATCTAAAGATCAGGTTTTGCGTGCAATTTGCGTGCAATCAATAACTTTATTATACCATAATTCTTTCGCTATTGTATATTAGAGGATTTGCTTTTTTCTTTATTCCGTGGTATTCTTTCTCTATGAGAAGGAAGGAGAAAAATGGTTTATAGAGTAATTATTGAAAAAGGAGAGGATTTTGGTTTTGTAGTTCATTGTCCCTCTATCCCTGGTTGCCACTCTCAAGGTAATACCATAGAGGAAGCAATAGAGAACATCAAAGATGCTATAAGAGGTTGCTTGTCGGTTTTGGAAGAAGAACCCGTACCCACCAGAGAAGAAATAGGGGCTATGGAGATAACTGTATAAATGGCAAAACTTCCTGTTATCTCCGGAAGAGAAACAATAAAAGCTTTTGAGAAAGATGGCTGGCATGTTGAGAGAAGAGCCAGGAGCAGACATATAATAATGAAGAAAGAAGGAATGAGGAATACTCTCTCTATTCCAGAGCATAAGGTCATGGATCGAGGACTTCTTCGCGCTCTAATCAGAGATGCCTATATCTCGGTAGATAAGTTTGTTGATTTATTGAAATAAAGAAAATACCTCACCCTTATTGAATACCTCCAAAATTGTAGATTTTTCTCCAACCTAATTCTTGGAGAACTTCCTTAAAGGTTCCTTTCTCGATAACTTCCTCGAAAAATATTTTGACCGCTTCATCAAAACGTCGTTTTACTTCTGCGTAGGTTTTGCCCGAGGTTGATAGATCTAAAGCAGTAATATAGGCAATAAAATGTTTACCTTCCTTAAAGATAGAAACCGGTAATTTAACCTTCAAAAATGTCTTCTTCATTTGTTCCTCAATAATAGAATACTAAATTCTAAGCAAATTGTCAAACATCAGTTTTATCTCACCAATTTTAAGATTTCTTTAAACTCCTTACCTTCTGCCGTTTTTAACAATTCAAAGAGAACAGTTTCTACGCTGGTTATTCCAACCCCTGAATCTCTCATCTTCTGCAAAGCAATTTCTTTATTCTCTTCAGTCCTTGAGGAAACGCTATCGGCAACTACATCAACCTCATATCCTTCACTCTTTAAACCAATTGCAGTCTGATAAATACAGACATGAGATTCAATCCCACAAAGAAGAATTTGCTTCCGCTTTAAACCATTAATCCTCTCCATAAAATTCTCATTGCCAGAGCAATCAAAAGTCATCTTGCTAATAGGGGAAACATCAGGAAGAAGGTTT
>DAOVGU010000034.1 GCA_030672255.1 bacterium | reverse complement strand
AGATGGGTAAATGTAGCCGGCGGTCCCAAATAGACAACCCTTAATTTCCTCTGTAAATTACGAAAGCTGCTCAGGACTCCTTCAACAATCTCGGAGACAGCAGCATCGGTCAGAGGTCCCCGATTCTTCTTGAGCAGATGTTTTAGAATTTTCTTCTCTCGAGCAGGATCATAAAAACTCTTCCCTTCCCTTTGCTTAATCCTGGCAATTTCCAGCACCCTTTTTGCACGTTGATTAAGAAGATTAAGTAATTTTAGGTCGAGACCATCGATCTCTTTTCTTAATTTTTTTATGTTATTCATTATCTTTTTCTTAAAAACCAGACCAATGCCTCTAATCCCAAAACATAACTTGATTCTCCAAATCCACTTATCTGACCGAGAGCCACAGGAGCGATCAATGAGCGATGACGAAATTGCTCTCGCTTGTAGATATTGGAGAGGTGAACCTCCACCGCAGGAATCTTAACCGCTAAAATGCTATCTGCGATTGCGATGCTGGTATGAGTATAGGCGGCGGGATTGATAAGAATACCATCTGCCCAGCGCCTCTCTTTTCCTAAAATAGAAACAATTTCGCCTTCACTATTTAGTTGCTTAATCCTGACCTCTATCTTTAATTCTTTTGCCCTTTTTCTGATCAGGTTGTTAATTTTAGGAAGGCTCGTTTTTCCATAAATCTCTTTCTCTCTCTCTCCTAAGAGATCTAAGTTTGGACCATGAATTACCAGGATATGCTCCATTATTTTCTCCTATTGCAACACTTTTTTAATAAGATGGAAAGGAATGCTTTCGCAGATGAAAACATCTCCTAATTCTCGGGGAAGGATAAAGCGCAATTTCCCTCCTTTTTTCTTTTTATCTAAGAAAAGGCTCCTATAGATTTTCCTTTCGTCCATTTTTTTTATTCTGGTGGGTAAACCCATTCTTTTTAAAAGTTTCTGCAAGCGCAAAAGTAACTCTGAACCACAAAAATGCATCGCTACCGCAATCTCGGTTGCTTTCAGCATCCCTATTGAAATCGCCTCTCCATGCCGATAGCCCTCATAACCCTCAGCGGCCTCAATGCTATGTCCAATGGTATGACCGAAATTCAGGATCTCCCTCTTCCCCCTTTCTTCCCTTTCATCCTGAGAAACAATTTTCGCTTTGATTCTTACCGATTCCACAATAATAGTTTGTAAAACATCAGTCTCGAGCTTTCTTATTTTCTCTAAGTTCTTCTCTAAATATTCAAATAGATTTTTATCCCTTATTATACCATACTTTACAATCTCGGAAAGTCCTGTCTTTATTTCCCTGAGAGGAAGAGTTTTTAAGGCCTTGGTATCGATAAGGACCGCTCTTGGCTGGTAGAAGGAGCCCACAAGATTTTTGGCCTGGGGTAAATCCACCCCAACCTTTCCTCCGATGCTTGCATCTACCTGAGCAAGAAGGGTTGTAGGGACAGCAATAAAATTTATTCCCCGGAGGTAGGTAGCGGCTACAAATCCGGCCAGATCATTGATGACCCCTCCTCCCAGAGCAAGAATGACAGAATCCCTCTCCAATTTACAGTTGGCACATTTCTCATATAGTTTTATTGCTTGATTTATTGATTTATGTCTCTCGCCAACAGGAACCTTAACAATATAGACTCTATAATCTTCCTTCTCCAAACCTTTTTTAATTGTTTCTCCATAGTAATGAAAAACTTTGCTGTCGGTGATAACCAAAACTTTCTTGCCCAAACCCAACTCTTTAACAATCTTGCCAACTTGTGAGAGTTTTTCCCCAATATAAATGGAGTAACTGCGTCTACCTAAATTAACGGAAATAACCTCAACCTTTCTCATTCAAGAATCTAATGATCTTTTTTACTGTCTGCTTAACTGTTAAATCAGTAGTATCAACAATGAAATCCGCCTTTTGATAGTAAGGTGCTCGGCGTGCTAATAACTGTTTAATTCTGTTTTCTTTTTCTTTCCTTTCTCCTTGCAAAAGAGGTCTTTTCTCATCCTGCAGTGTCCTTTTTAAGATTAACTCTGGCGTAACTGAAAGACATATAATCATTCCTTGTTTTTTTAACACCTGCATATTTTTGGCTTTTAAGACCACTCCTCCTCCGGTAGCAATAACAGAATTCTTATACTCTGCCACTTCCTTAACTATCTCAGTTTCAACCTTTCTGAAATAGGGCTCACCCTTCTCCTGAAAGATTTGGGAGATTTCAACCCCTTCCTTCTTCTCAATCAGTTCGTCGGTATCAACAAAATCCATTTTTAATCTTTTTGCCAATCCCTTGCCTACCGCAGATTTCCCGCTTGCCATAAATCCGGTTAATATAATATTTGAAAAAATAGGAAAAATAGGAAAAATAGGGACAGCGACCATTTATCTCTCTTCTTTCTTTTTTGGCCTGCCTCTGGTTAAAGCTCTTAACCTTCTGCCAAGTTTCTTTTCCAATTTTTCTATGAATGATATTGTTCCCAATGGACGTCCTGATAGTGTATGTTTCCTGAGATCTTCTATGGTT
>DAOVGU010000108.1 GCA_030672255.1 bacterium | reverse complement strand
GATAAAACGTTCTTGTCTAAAACAGGCAAAATTGAATCAGGAAAAACTGCAATTTGCAAAAGAGGAATTAATCAGGGATATCACCGGGGAGGTTTCAACCGCTTTCTTTAATCTTCAAAATCTTGAAAAATTAATGGGTGTCCAGGGAGACGAAGTAACTGCTGCAGAGGAGTGTCTTCGTTTAGCCACTGGTCGCTACAAAGAAGGGGTAGGTTCCATCCTGGAAGTTATTGATGCCCAGACGGACTTGGTATCCGCCGAGACGGATAAAGTGAATACTTTTTTTGACTACCAGTTGGCAAACGCAAATTTAATTCTGTCTTCAGGAGAAAATATAGAGGACTACTTAAAATGAACCGCCTGATAAATCAGGCAACTACTAAAATGAAAAAGAAAATTTTTATTGTTTTGCTGCTGCTTGTTTTTATCGGGGGAGGAATCCGTTTTTCATTTTACCGAAAAAGTAAAAAAATCGGAAAAAAGGGTGACTATTTAACCACTTCGGTAAAGAGAGGAGACTTACTTATTAGCGTGAGCGAAGTAGGAACACTCCAGCCTCTGAATAAGGTGGAGATAAAGTCTGAGGTAAGTGGTCGCATCTCCAAAATTTATGCTCGGGAAGGAGATTTTGTCGGAAGGAATAAAAAGTTAGTAGAACTGGATAAATCATTACTTCTCCCTAAAAGAGACCAGGCGCTGAGCTCTCTGAAACAAACAAAAATAAAGATGGAGAATGAAAAAAAGAATTTGGAGCGCTTTGAAAAACTTTTTAAAGAAGGATTAATCGCGCAAAAAGAGGTTGATGATTTAAGAGCCTCTTATCAGGTGAGTCAATTAAATTACGAAGTGGCAAAGAGCAATTTAGAGAGCATTGAAGAGGATTTAAAAAAGACCGAAATTTACTCCCCCATTTCCGGAGTTATCATTTCCGCAGATAAAGAAGAAGGAGAGGCAATCAGCGGCACAAATTCGGCTGCCCAGGCAAGCACAATTATGACCGTAGCCGACTTAAGTCAGATGGTCGTTGAGGTAAGTATCAATGAGGTTGATATTGGAAGATTAAAATCAGGACAGAAAGCCAAGATAGCTCTTGATGCTTTTCCCGAACAGAGATTTAAAGGAAAAGTTATCAGCATTGCTCCTTCTTCAGAAATCACTGAAGGAATAGTCACTTATCTGGTTAAAGTGAAATTAGATAAACCCAAGCCCTTCCTTAAACCAGGAATGAGTGCGGAAGTGGAAATCTTGACCGCAAAGAGAGAAGCCATTCTCCTTGTCCCCCAATCCGCTTTGCGGGAAAAGGATGGAAAAAGTTACCTGCAGGTAAAAAGAGGAAAGGGTTTTAACCCGGTAGAGATAAAAGTGGGTTTGATTACCGAAGAGTTTGCCGAGATTACCGCGGGCGTAAAAGAAGGAGAAGAAATTCTTTTAGGAGAGAATAAATTGCATTCTTCCGTTGAGCAGGGCGGTTCCCTTATGCCCTTTGGGAGAATGCATAGAAGAAAAAGGAAATAATGTTAATCTTCAGTCAACACCGTACCAAAAGGTAGTCGCAACCTTTAGGTTGCGCAGGCGCAGGATAAATCCTGCGGCTACCAGCCTGCGGCTACCTGAAGATAGCAGGGTTCGCTGAATATTTACGAAATAATGTTATTGGAAGTCAGAGATTTAACCAAAGTTTATGATACCGGTTTTGTAAAAGTAAGCGCCTTAAAAGGAATAAGTTTCAAGGTGAAAGAAGGAGAACTTACCGCCATTATGGGACCTTCGGGAAGTGGCAAAACCACCTTGATGGACATTTTGGGCTGTCTTTCCCGACCGACTGAAGGTCTTTATCTCTTTCAAGGAGAGGAAGTCAATCGTTTAACTGAAAGGAAATTGGCCGAAATACGCAACAGCCATTTAGGATTTGTCTTCCAATCCTTTAATCTCCTTCCCCGAGAGACTGTCCTTTCTAATATAGAATTACCCCTTATCTATAAAAGTATTCGGCGTTCAGAAAGAAGAGAAAGAGCGATCAAGATTCTTTCTTCTTTAGGATTAAAAGATAAACTAAATAATTTTCCCAATCAATTATCAGGAGGAGAACAACAGAGAGTCGCTATCGGGCGGGCTTTAATTAATAATCCCTACTTAATCCTTGCCGATGAGCCAACGGGAAATATTGACCGCAAGACAGGAGAAGGAATTCTCAAGATTTTTGTTGACCTTAATCAAAAAGGGGAAACGATTGTTATCGTTACCCACGACCCTTTTGTTGCTTCCTATTGCCCAAGAATTATCCATTTAGAAGACGGAAAGATAGTTAAAGATGAACTTCGCTGATGCTACCTATTTAGGTCTGGATAGTTTGCGGAAGAATCGGCTTCGTTCCTGGCTTACGATCTTAGGTATTCTGATTGGCATCGCGGCTATCGTCTCTCTTATCTCCGCCGGCCGTGGCTCCGAGATTCAGATAAAGAAGCGTATTGAAACATTAGGAACAAACATTATCACGATTTATTCCCGCAGACCGCCACCCCGTAGGCCCGGGGAAAGAAGAGGAATATCCAAAGGTTTAATTTTGGATGACCTTATATATTTAAAGAGCTTAGAAGGGGTAAAAAATATATCTCCCGAAATAAGTGTTGCCAGCTTTGTCCTGGCGGGAAAAGAGGAATCGGAAGCAAATGTTTATGGGGTAAGTTCTACCTATCCGGAGATTCGTAATCTGGAAGTCGAAAAAGGTAAATTTTTTACTTCCTCAGATGCTACCCATTGGCTGAAAGTGGCGGTCTTAGGAAGTAACGTAGCTAATGAACTCTTTCCTGAACAAGAAGCGATAGGAAAAAAAATAAATATAAACAACCACTACTTTACTGTCTGCGGCGTTCTTTCTCCGAAGGGGCAAATGTGGCGTTTTGATTTTGATCAACAGGTCTATCTACCAGATTCTACGGCTTATAGAAGATTAACCGGGGATGAAAGAGTCCGGAGAATAGTTATTCAGACCAGGGATGCGGAGAAGGCTAAGAGTTTAGTGCCGTTGATCGAAAAGGTTCTTTTACAAAGACATCAAGACATAGAAGACTTCCGCGTAAGAAGCCAGGAAGAGATGTTAGAAACCATAAGTCAGGTAAGCCGCACCTTTACCATTCTTTTAGCCGCCATTGCGGGAATCTCTCTTTTGGTGGGAGGAATTGGCATCATGAATATTATGCTTGTTTCGGTAACCGAAAGGTATCGCGAGATAGGAATAAGAAAAGCGGTGGGAGCAAGAAAGAGGGATATCCTTTCTCAATTTTTAGTAGAATCCGTAGTTTTAAGTTTAGTGGGTGGATTTTGCGGAATTATTTTCGGAATCTTAATCGCTAAAATTATCTCTCTTTTGGGCAAATGGGTCTTCACCGTACCCATCAGCGCAATTATCCTTCCTTTTCTTTTCTCCACAATTATCGGGCTATTTTTCGGACTATACCCGGCTCAAAAAGCCTCCTCTCTTGACCCTGTGGAAGCCCTTCGCTATCAGTAATTTTTTTAAATTTCACCCCCACCTATCTCCTCCCCCCTTGAGGGGGAGGAATGAGGAGAGGGGGAAGGG
>DAOVGU010000159.1 GCA_030672255.1 bacterium | reverse complement strand
ATGTTCACCTATCCGCAAAAGTATGATGTCATTGTAGTTGGGGCAGGCCACGCTGGGTGTGAGGCAGCATTAGCCACAAGCAGAATGAGACTTTCCACCCTTCTTTTAACCATTAACCTGGATACAGTGGCCCAGATGTCATGCAATCCGGCAATTGGTGGTGTTGCTAAGGGACAACTGGTAAGAGAGATTGACGCCCTTGGTGGGGAGATGGCAAAAAATATTGATCGTACCGGAATTCAGTTCCGCATGCTCAATACTAACCGGGGACCAGCGGTCTGGGGACCAAGAGCCCAGGCAGACAAAAAGGCTTATCAATTTTCTCTAAAGCACACCATAGAAAAGGAAAAAAATCTTGATCTTAAACAGGAATTGGTGGAAGAAATTTTAGTGAAAGAGAAAAGGGCTCTCGGGGTAATTACCCATAATCAAATTCTCTACTACACAAGGGCAATCATTGTTACCGCGGGAACATTCCTTAAGGGCCTCATCCATATCGGTGAATTAAAGATAGCCGCCGGAAGAGCAGGAGAGTTTCCGAGCGACAAACTTTCCGATAACTTAAAAAGACTCGGCTTTGAAATTGGTCGATTAAAGACCGGCACTCCCCCCAGAATCAATAAAAACTCCATCGACTTCTCTAAAACAGAGATTCAAAAGGGAGATAAGATACCAGCCCCATTTTCCTTTTCTACCGATAAAATTACTCAACCCCAGATTCCCTGTCACATCACCTATACCAGTAAAAAAACGCACAAAATCATCCGAGAAAATCTCAACCGCGCTCCCTTATACACCGGTCAAATTAAGGGAATTGGACCAAGATATTGCCCTTCCATTGAGGTAAAGATTGTCAATTTCCCCCAAAAGCCGCGACACCAGATTTTCTTAGAGCCGGAAGGAAAAAATACTGAGGAGATTTACCTTAATGGTCTTGCTACCAGTATTCCGGTGGATGTTCAATTGGAGGCTCTTTCTACCATACCCGCTCTTCAAAATGCTGAAGTTATGCGGCCTGGTTACGCGATTGAATATAACTTTGTCTTTCCTCATCAGATTAAAGCGACATTAGAAACAAAGTTGATAGAGAGTCTTTATTTTGCGGGTCAAATCAATGGCACCAGTGGCTACGAGGAGGCGGCTGGCCAGGGAATTATGGCCGGGATCAATGCCGCTTTAAAAATAAAAGGGGAACCTCCATTTATTTTAGACCGCAGCCAAGCCTATATTGGAGTCCTCATCGATGACCTCATTACCAAAGAAATCACCGAACCCTACCGAATGTTTACCTCCCGAGCAGAGTACCGGCTCCTCCTGCGTCAGGACAATGCCGATTTAAGATTAATGGAATATGGATATAGGTTTGGGTTGGTTAAAGAAGAGCAATTTGAAAGATTAGAAGAAAAGAGAAGAAGAGTTAAGGAAAAGTTAAGCAAGACCCGCCCCCACCTATTTCCTCTTTCCCATCCACCGGATGGGAGCCCTTCCTTGAGGGGTGCTGGTGCGACGAATAAGGAGCACCGTATAGCACGCCTGCCGAGATGTGAGGCATGGCCGGAGAGGATTAAGGAGAGGGGTAAATTAGAAAAGGAGGTTGCGCGCCAGGTGGAGATTGAACTGAAGTATGAAGGCTATATCAAAAGGGAATTACAGAGCATTAAAAGATTCAAAGCCGCCGAAAAGAAGAGAATTCCACCCAACTTTAATTATTCAACCCTTTATGGTTTATCTGCCGAGGCCCGGGAAAAATTAACAAAGATAAAGCCTTTCTCCTTCGGTCAGGCCTGCCGAATTGATGGTCTGCGGCAAGCCGACCTCTCCATTTTGCTGATTCATCTGGAGAAGGCCAAGCAACCTAAAAAAGGCTTTGGATTGTCGATTCTTAATTAAGGAATAAATGCTTGTATGCTTGAGGATATTAGGAAATTTTATGCCGCAGTAACTCAAGTTCTTTCTTGAGTGGCTCCCAATAAGCTCTATCCTTCCCTTGTTCCTTTTCTTTTTCTACTTCAAGTAATCGCACCAGTTTCTTTTGTTCTGCCTTTATGGCAGATCTAAGCAGAGGTCGATTTAAGAGTTGTTGTTGAGCAAAATCTGGATACTTCTGGCATAATTCAATAAGGTAAGTTGGATTGCAACATTCACATAACCACCAGTTAATCTTATGTATATCTGAAGTATTCCGATGTAGTGCGATATCGTTGTCTACAAGGCGGCTGAGCATAAACCAATCTTTATCACGTTGTGTTTTTTTTGAGATTGCCAGGTCTCTAAGACCAATAACATAAATTTTTGGGCCAGATGGTATCTTTAGTTCAAAGCGTCTATTCCAGAGAGAAGAAAAGTCATCACAGCCACGGAGTTTTGCTAGAATATCTACCCGCAGATGCTCAACACCTGAACCATAGCAGCGGAAATGACAGGCGTGCCCCCGGTCTAAATATTTCTTGTTCAGGGGAGGAACATAAATACGTCGTGCCTTCAGTTTGGTGAGTGCTATCCGTAGATTGCATAAATTGTCTGTTGAGGAGAAGACAACAAAATCTGAGTCACGACTGAATTCGCTGGCTCCGTAAATAATGCAGGCTTGCCCGCCGATTAACAGACAACGAACGTGGTGTTTGAAAAATGTGGAAAGGACTTTGAGGATCGGGTTCGGGATCAAGGTTACCTCCCATCAGGCGATAAATTGCCCAAAGTTTGCTTGTTTCTAAAAGACGTTCGGCTGGCTGCAGTTGTAACCATTCTTCATCCTCACTAAAAAAATCTGATTTAGTTTTCACACAAAAAGAATACCACATTATAATAACTAAGTCAAAAAAACCAATAAAAAATGTAAAAAATATCGATGGTCTGCGGCAAGCCGACCTCTCCATTTTGCTGATTCATCTGGAGAAGGCGAGAACTCATTA
>DAOVGU010000001.1 GCA_030672255.1 bacterium | reverse complement strand
AGTTATCTATTATAAAAAACTGTAAGGAGGAGCGCAAAAAATGAAGCAGATGACAGTTGTTTTATTGACCGGCCCGAAAAAGATTGAGATTGCCGAGGTAAAAAGACCAACAATAAAAGATAATGAGATTCTCTGTAAGACTCTTTATACTTCCATTAGTCCTGGCACCTATTTACAACGATATTTGGGAATACAGCCTAATCTAAAATCCTACCCTTTTATTCCGGGATATTTGAATGTAAGTAAAGTAGTAGAGGTAGGGAAATCACTCCGTAACCGTAGAATTAAAGAAGGGGATATAATCAATGTTCACTCCTTTGTCAAGGAAAACTCTTATTATACAAACTATAATGGCACGGACAGTGAATATGTAGTGGTATCGGAGTCAAGTCTACCTTACATCGTAAAGATAAAACAGAATCCCAGACATTTAGCCTTGACCGTGATGGGGCATGTTGGGTTTGGTACAGCTATTGAAACGGAGTGTAATCCGAGTAAAACAACATTGGTTATTGGGCAGGGGATATTAGGTTTAGGGTGTACCCGTGCCTTTGCTTTAGCGGGAGCAAAGAAAATCGTTGCAGTTGACCTTTTCTCAAAACGCCTAAAAGTAGCCAGAAAATTGGGTGCTACCCACACAGAATTAGGAGGAGAGCATACATTTGAAATAATTAAGAAAAAATATCCAGAAGGTTTTGATATTGTGGTAGAAGCCACAGGCAATTCCAAGATGCTAAAAAATATATTTGCCTTTTCAAAAAGCGGGGATGTCTTTTTGGTTTCTCTTTATCCAAAGGAAGCCCCGATTATTTTAGGAGACTTCAGACATCACCGGTTGATTGGGCTTTTGCGTTCTAATGTAGTAATTCCGATGGTTTATCATCTTCTTGATGCTGGTCTATTTATGATAGATGAGATTATCAGTGATATCATTCCTCCGGAAGAATTGGAATGGGCTTATCAGGCACTTCTGAATGAACCAGCGGAACATCTGGGAATATTGGTTGACTGGACAGGAAGTGTGAAAAATCGCCAACGGATTTGGTAGTAAAAAGAGGAGGATAATGAAAGCTAAAAGACTTATGCTTCTTGGGTTAGATGGTGCCATGCCCGGTATGGTCAAGAAACTCTGCGAGGAAGGATGTCTTCCTAATATGGCTCGACTTATTAAGAAAGGAATATTTACGGAAGCATTACCATGTGTTCCTGTGGATACCCCAACCAACTGGACGACAATCGCTACCGGTGCTTGGCCAGGCACGCATGGTATTACAAGTTTTACTATTCATCTGTCGGGAGAGCCGCTGGATAAAGGCCATTCTACGGTAGATTTAGATTCAACGAAACTGTGTAAGGCAGAGTTTCTTTGGGATGTTGCAGAGAAAGCTGGCAAAAAGCCCCTTGTGCTAAATTACCTCTGCAGTTGGCCATCGACTATGAAAAAAGGAATTCTTATAGGAGGCCCGTCTCCGCGTGGCCATCAAAGCTGGATATTATGCCCTGCGATTTCTTTTATTTCCGGTGTCTCAGAAAGAGCTCCTTGTTCTCATCCTGTTGAAATAAGACTTAAAAAAGCAGAAGGCTGGAAAAATCTTCCCAAAACTCACGATGCTCCTTTGGAAGGAAAAATCCTGATTAATTTTAAATATTTTCAACCAAAGGAGTCGCCATTTCAATTTCTGCACTTGCAGAACTTGAGACAAACAAAGAATAAATCTCAGTTTCAGCCTATTGGGGAGACAGGTTATAATATCTTGATTATGAAAGATGATGAGTGTGAAAAAGTATATATTTGTCGAGGTAAGGATTTTTTGAGTAATATAGCTGTTCTTAAGGTCGGGGATTGGAGTAGCTGGGTTTATGAGGATGTTCTCACTCCAAATGGAAAAACTAAAGGAGGGTTTCGCTTCCGATTGAATGAACTATCTGTTAAAAAGATGCAATTAGAACTCTACCGTACGCCTGTCCATAAGGTAAGTGGAGGGGTTGTGCCGGATAAGTTAGCCGGGGACATAACAGAAAAATTTGGTCCTTATGCCAGCGGTCATGAAATTTTTGATATATCACCGCGTTCGCCAAAATACAACAAGATGTACTTTGAACATGTTTCTCAGTTTACAAACTACTTAGCTGATGTGGCTAAATATCTTAAAGAGAAGGAAAACTGGGATATTCTGATTACCCAGATTCATGTTCAGGATTCATACACTCATCAAGTTGGATTTGACGGAATTGATGTCAATTCTCCTGATCATGACCCCAATCATTTTGAAACTGATTGGCAAATTCTACGAGAACAGTATATAGCAACTGATAAATGGATTGGACGTCTTATTAGAGAATGTGCTGATGAAAATACTCTTATTGGCGTTATTTCTGACCATGCAGGTATTCCTGTCCGCAGGTTGATTTCAATCAACCAAATCCTTCTTAATGAGAAACTCTTAGTTATAAAAAAAGATAAACAAACAGGTTTACCGGAGATTGATTGGTCAAAAACAAAGGCATATAATCGTCCTGGCTATCCTTTATGCTATATTTGGATTAATGCTAAAGGACGAGACCCAGAGGGTATTGTTGAACCTGGCAAAGAATATGACGAAGTCTGCAACCAAGTAATAACTGCTTTTTATGGATTTAAAGATACTCAAACAGGGAAATGCCCCATCGCTTTGGCTCTTAAGAAGGAGGATGCGGCAATGCTGGGGCACTGGGGTAAAAGGGCATCCGATATCATTTATTTCTTTCAGCCGGGATATAACAATGAAGTTTATAGTCTTCCTCTTGGATTAGCTAAGTTTGGTGAACAGGAAAAAGAGATGATGATAACTCAGAGAAGAGGGCACGGAACTCATGCTGGATATCTTCCTACAGCAAGATTAGGTCTTGCTACCAACAGCGCTGTTTTTATCCTGGCCGGACCAGGAGTAAAAAAAAGATACGAGAGAAGCCGACCAATCCGCTTGATTGATGTCGCTCCAACTCTTTCTCACCTGTTGGGTATACCTGCACCTGCCCAAAGCGAGGGGACTGTGATTAGGGATATATTAGTGAAGAAGTAGTCAATCACTATAGGGGTAAAACAAATGTAAATACTCAGTGAACACCGTGTCACCCTGAGTGTAACGAAGGGTCTCCTCAAATAGAGATTCTTCGCTACCGCTCAGAATGACAGATACGGACGTGGTTCACTGAATATTTACAAACAAATTAAGGAGAATTATGATAAAAATAGGGATAGTGGATTTGGATAGTTCGCATTCGCCGAACTTTGTTAAGAGGGTTAATCATATTGGGATAGAAGATGAGCAATGGGTAGAAGGAGCAAAAGTGGTAGCCGCCTATCCTGGCTGCTCTCCAATAACTGAGAGAGAAAAGTTTGAGGAATATAAGAAAGTAATTAAAGACTGTGGAGTAGAAATGGTAGATTCTCCGGAGGGACTTTTAGGGAAAGTTGATGCGGTAATGATAGAATCTGTTGACGGCACCAGACATTTTAGCCCGGCTAAAATGTTCATTGAAAAAGGAATCCCTGCCTTTGTGGATAAGCCCTTCACCTCTTCTTTAGAGGAAGCAATCAGTTTAGCTGAAATGGCAAAGAAGAATAATGTTCCTTTATTTTCTGCTTCTTCTCTGCGTTACGTTCCAGAGGTGATAGAAGTGGTAGAGAAGGAAACAGTGGGAAAAATTATAGCCGTTGATGTCATCACTCCCTGCCGCGCCAATGAAAAGAATCCAGGATTGTTCAATTACGGTATTCATGGAGTGGAGATGCTCTTTACCTTCCTGGGTTCTGGATGTGAGTTTGTTCAGACTGTAGGTACCGAATATGGTCAGGTGGTCACTGCTCAGTGGCGGGATGGAAGATTGGGTATGGTTAGAGCTTATGACAAAGGTGCTGGTGGATTTGGATTTTTTGTCATCGGGGATAAAGATAACCTGCATAAGATGGCAAGTGAAAAATATATCTATCGGGAATTGCTCAAAAAAATCATTAAAATGTTTGAAACTAAAACACCTCCTTTAAATATAAAGATTACTCTGGAAATAATCGCTTTTATAGAAGCGGCGTTAGAATCTTTAAAGGAAGGGAAAAAAATATTCCTGGAGAAAAATATTATTGATTCTATTTAATTTTTTTAAATTGGAAGGAAATTGAT
>DAOVGU010000232.1 GCA_030672255.1 bacterium | reverse complement strand
AAGGCTCTTTAAAGCGGAGTGGGTGGGAAAGCCATATTCCCGATAGAAATTAATAGCCAATCCCCTTCATTATTTCTACCATGACCTCAATATTCCCTTTGATGATACCCAATCTTTCCTCTTCAGAGCCATATTCGGTTTCATTGACCAGTTGAATAGCACCGATATCCAGTTTATCCGGGGCGGTCATACCAATTGCCTCAATGATATTTTCCGCTTTTAAAGACGCAGAATAGACTCCCAATCAAATCCCTTATCTTTCCTTCCATTTTTCCCTCCTCCGTTCTCCTAAGAGGAGAATGTCACGCAAAGCCTCCTTACTTTTAGCTGCCATCCACCTTTTTTCAAAATGATGGTCATGGATAATCTGGGCAATTGCCGCCAGGGCGCGAAGATAGAAATTGCGTTCATCCCTGGAACTTACAATGATAAATAAAGTATGAACCAACTTGTGCGTATCAGGAAAAATCACTCCTTTCCTCGCGCGGACCAAAAGAATCTCAAACTTGCCTTTTTCCTCAATAATAATGTGCGGTATTGCATGTCCGGGAGCAATCACCGTGCTGGATTGCCTCTCTCTTTCTACAAAAAGATCAAACAATCTCTTTTCATCTATCTCTAATCGCCGGGAGAAAATAGGCGCAACCATCTTGAAAACATCTTCCACAGTGCATTTTTGGGTGGCGGGCGGGTCGTAGTCTAAAATTTCGCAATCTTTTATAAGGCGGTGAAATCTATCCTCAACGATATTATCCCGTTCGATTAAAATCTGTTTTAATTCTTTAGGTAAGGTAGCATCCGGTAGGTCTTTGGCGGTGATGCGCTCAATAATATGCATCAGCGCAGACCGCCGTTCTACTCTAATCCCGGCATAGACTAAATACCATATTAAAGTGAGACCAATAAAAGTTCCTGTAATCATTAAAGGAATTCTCCCCATTTCAAAAATGAGAAACCCATAGCCGACAATTGCAAAAATTTGAATCCACGGATATAAAGGAGAATGAAATTTTGGTCGATAATTTTGTATTTTACTCTCACGCATCACAATCAGGGATAAATTAACAAATGCATACAATAGAATATATAACGTAGATGCTGTTTTTACCAGATTTTCAAAACTTAGAAATAAAATAACCGCAATCATAAAAGCGGTTGTTAAAATTATGGAAAAATGGGGGGTTCTGAATTTAGCGTTTACCTTTCCGAAAAAATCAGGCAGAAGTCCATCACGACTCATCGCCATTGGGTATCGGGAAGCCGCTAAAATTCCGGCATTGCCCGTGGAGATAAATGCTAATAGCCCGGCAACCGCCATAATTATAACTCCACTATTCCCCATAAATGAGCCTGCGCCAAGGGAAATCGGAATCAGGGAACTTGAGAGTTTTTGCGGCTCCACCAAACCCACAGTTACAAAGATAACGGCAAGATAAAAGAGCATTACGATGCCAAAGGCAAGGAACATCCCCAGAGGTATATTTCGCCCGGGATTTTTTATTTCTTCGGCAATAGAGCATATCTTGGTAAGACCCCCGAAGGAAATAAAGATAAGACCGGCAACTGCAAAGACCGAACCAAAACCAGAAGGCAAAAAAGGAATGTATCTCTGATGTTGAATGAAGGGAATTCCCCCAAGAACGTATAATGTTAGCAGAGCAAGAAGAAAAAGAACCAGATATATCTGAAACCTTCCCGTAGCTTTGACACCGATGAGATTAATTACCATAAAAAATAGACAGCATCCTACAGCAATAACTTTTATCTGCAATATTGTAATTTCGGGATATATCAGGACAGCAAATATTCCTATTCCTAAAAGGGCAAAAGCGCTTTTAAAACTCAAAGAAAACCAGCTGGCAATTCCCCCAACCGTTCCCACATGAGAACCCATACTTCTTTCAATAAAGAAATAATCGCCTCCTGCTTTCGGCATCGCCGTGGCAAGTTCCGCCTTGGAAAACATCGCCGGTACAACTAAGATACCGGCTAAAATATAAGAAAAAATTACCGCCGGTCCTGTTCTCGCATAAGCGAGCGCGGGCAGGATAAACAGCCCCGAACTAATCATCGCCCCGGAGGCAATAGAGAAGATATCAAGCAGATTAAGTTCCTTCTTTAATTTCATACGACTCTGGTCGCAATTTTTAAACGAAATACAACCTTTTAAGCAAAATGCCCATTTCATTGCTTTAATTTTAGGGAAAAGAGCATTTCGCAACCACTGTAGCTATTTCTATTTCACAATTTGGTGGATGATAGGTTTTATGCGTGGAATAACATCTTTTATAGTTTTCCAGACAAGTTCGTATTTTATACCAAAATAGAAGTGAATTAGTTTATCTCTCATGCCTGCCATTTCTTTCCATGGGACTTCTGGATATTTATTTCTTACTGCTTCGGCTACGTTTTTGGTAGCCTCACC
>DAOVGU010000046.1 GCA_030672255.1 bacterium | reverse complement strand
AAGGCAAACAAATAACTTATAATGCTTACTACTACCCATCTCGGTATTATTCTTCTCATAATTATTCCTCCCAGAATTTAAAGTAATTGATTGTTCCATTCTTAATTGCTTCTGCGGCTGATTCTCGAAATTCAGGCTGATGTAATCTTAATGCTTCAATATCTAGCCAAGTTTGATCTAAATCGGGCTCTAAATTAGTAAAGAAAGCAACCTCTACTAGACAAGCAGGCATCTTCGTCTTTGCGATTACATACCAATCTTTAATCCTTACGTCTCGGTTTTTAAGATTTATCTTCACTAACTCGTCTAAGGCCGAACTGGCTAAAGTGAGACTTCTTGCAGGTTCAGGATTTTCCCAGGAGTAAAAGGCTTCGGTTCCGTGAGCGGTTGGACCATCAGCATTGCAGTGGATGGAGATAAAGACCATTCTCTTTCTAACCTCTTCCTCATCACCTATTTTCTCGACTAATCTATCGTATCTATCATTTGCCATTTTAACTCTTCTTTCCCAAGAGTCTCTTTCAGAGGATACCAGGTCAAATTCGCTGAACCTGGTCATATCAACTTTGTATTCTTCAGGAAACTTAGAATAGAGTTCTGTAGCTATCTTTAAATCAAGGTCATCTTCATAGTCACCATAGATTGAGCAACCTCTTCTATATTCCCTAGTTATAGGATCCTTCCCATGCCCAGGGTCAAGGTAGATGTGGTTCTTTTTTACAGGAATCCTAAATGTTACTCCTCCTCTATTGTCATAAAAATGACCTTTTGAATCCTGGACAATCAGCCTAATATATTGACCGGTATTTAAATCAAAATCCCAATAGTTTCCTCTTGATAAATCTGCTACTGTTTTCTCATCACCATATCCAGGGGGTCCAGTAAAATCCCCAGGCCAGACAGCCGTATCATATCTGGGAAAGAAATAGTCTGAGTTCGTCACAAAGGAAAATGGCCCTCCCCAGGTTGGCTCCTTATCTATCAGCACATAAACCGCCCCTCCTGTAAACCAAGTACCCGTTGTCCAGGTGCTCCAAACATAACCATCAGAAAGATAGGGAAGATGATTGGTCAGTCCCTCTGGAGAATAGTTTATCAATCTGAGCCTTGCAGGGGGACCATCATATTCATACTTTACTCCCGTCTCTGCCCAGCTTGGTACAAATATATAAATATAGCCTTCCTCCTCCCATATAGTTGAGGAGGTTTCTGGTTCTATCTCCTCTTCGATAAAGGGAGCTAATCCAGTATCGGGGGAGGTGTTTTCTTCAAGTTCTCCGAAAGCAGAAGTGGCTGCATTAAAGGTCAAACTAATTCCTAATAGTAAATTTATCAATCTTACCGGCTGTTTTCCCTTCATTATTTTATTTTCTCCTCTAAATTTTTTGTTTAATCCTTTTTAGGATTATAAGAGCATACTACAAATTAAAGGTAAACATTCAGTGAACCACGTATCTGTCATTGCGACCCCGTTTCAATACGGGGGTGGCAATCCGACACGAAGTGTCATTCCGAGTGGAACGAGGAATCTCTCTCTTCAATGAAGTGAGAGATTGCCACAGCCTTCGGCTTCGCAACGGCTTCGTCGGATTGCTTCGTCGTCCCCCCCGCTTTGCTTCGCAAAGCGAAGCAGTGGGGACTCCTCGCAATAACGTGGTTGACTGAGTATTTACAATTAAAGATTAAGTCAAAATTTCTCTATTATGAGAATAACGTATAAAAATCTGGCTGTCAACTTCTATTTTTACTTACACCTTATTAAATTTAGTAGCTTTGTCAAGGGCTACGCAACTGAGAGGACAAATGTGTTGCGTTGAGGTTTTCCTGGTATTGAAATTATGTTAATTGCTAAGTGGAAGTTGTGGAATGCTGATTGATGTCTCTTTCCCCAAAGATCTTCGTTCCAATCCTTACCATATTTGCCCCTTCTTCTATGGCAATCTTATAGGAATTGGTCATTCCCATAGAAAGATATCTCATCTCAACATTGGGCAAAGTTGGGAGTGCATCAAATGTAGGCTTGGACTCTCCAGATTGCTCTCTGAAGAAATGTAAAGAGCGAGTAGCGCAATTAAGTGCTTTTATTCTTTCAAATATTTTTCTTGTCTCGATAAAATAGGGGCGGGATTCTAGAGGATTTCCAAAGCGAGGTCCCATAGTCATCAATCCCGTTATTTTTATATTTTTAAAAGAGGAAATATTCTTTATCAACCTTTCTGCCATTTCCGGGAATACCCCAAATTTTTGTGGTTCTCGGCCACTGTTTATCTCGATCAATATCGGCATTATCTTGCCAATTTGACTAGATCTTTTATCGATCTCTTCTGCGAGCTCCAAGGAATCAACCGTCTCGATCATATCAAATATCTCTACCGCTTTTTTCACCTTGTTCTTCTGCAAATGTCCAATAAAATGGTATTTTACTCTTCTTTCGATTACTTCAAAGACAGGTAAGGTCTCCTGGAGATAGTTTTCTCCAATAAT
Organism: bacterium; assembly: GCA_030672255.1. Lineage (GTDB taxonomy): Bacteria > Ratteibacteria > UBA8468 > UBA8468 > UBA8468 > DAOVGU01. Next base: position 30 of record DAOVGU010000046.1, on the reverse strand, counting down.
CTTTACTCCAGCATTTATTACCTCTAAAAT
>DAOVGU010000207.1 GCA_030672255.1 bacterium | reverse complement strand
GGTCAAGGTAAAACCATTCCCTTTCGGGAGAATGTGCAGTACCATCTATTCCACTGATATCCTGAATTTTAGTGAGTTGATAAAAATTTACTCCATAATATGGATGGTTTCTACAGCCAGTAGAAATACAGCTGGAATAAGCTCTTTTCGGGTCATATTTTTTGAAAATATCATAACCAAATTTACGCATTTCAAGAAGCCTTTTTTCGCGAAAGTCAGACCAGTCTTCCCAATTAGAATGCTCAGAGATTGTTTCTGGTTTTTGTGTTATAAGTTTTATCTCTTCGAATTCTTTATAATCTGTTTTCCAGCGTTTATTTAATCTTTCGATACTGCGATACTTATCCTTTAAGTACTTCTGATATTCCTCCTTTGCCTGTTCTCCCCAGAAGCTATTACCTAAACCTCCTTCGGAGGTACGACCGTAATAGCGAAAAACAGGCTCTTTTTTCCACTTAGAGATAAAATCTTTTATGTTCTTTTCCAGCAATTCATAATCATATACTTTCCTGCGGGTTTCTTTAATCTTTCCTGCTGTTATATCTAACCTTCCCTGCTCAGGCCGTATTTCGTAAAAATTATGTCTGCACTCAGTAGGAACCGTCAATTCTATTCCTCTCATATTCTTCTTTATTTGCGCGTCATCTAAATAGTGATAATAGTTGTAGCCTGTAGTAAATAAATTAAACACGTTTGCTCCCAATTCTTTCATCGTTTGAAAATGGTTCCTGCGCAGATTATAGGGACCAAGGTAAGCAAAACCAGCCTCAACCGGCATTTCCTTGATGAAACCATTTATCTTAACCTCTTGGGGATAATTAATGTTCTTTAACTCTTGGGATAATTTTTTCTTAAGGGTCTGGAATTTTTCTCTTTCATTCTGTAGTTTGGTTAATAATTTTTTTCTTCTTTCATCCTTTGCTTTAAAATCTTTCCTGGATAATAGGGGAAGTTTATCAATCGCCTGCTTCTCGGTCATTATATAAGAGAGAGTTTTCTCACAGGAGAGAATCTTTTTCTTCAGTTCTTCGGGCACTTCTCCTTGCTTATAGAATTTGTAGAATGTTACATCTCTCAAAGGAGCATAGGTTTCAATGAAGAGCTTGCCAAAAGCGCTTATCTCCCTTTGGAGTTTTATAACTCTTTCATAATAGGGAGGCTCCTGTTCTTTGGGAAACCTTATCTCGCAAAGTTTCAAGGAAGCATAAAGGACATCCCTGGCAGAATCGCTGTTTAATAAGGATGAACCTAATTCCCCAAGAATAACTAATGTAGAACCATTAAAGTAGTTATTGTGATAGCGATAAGCAATAAAATCAGTAGGTTCTCCAGTTGGTAGAAAATAAACTGGTAGAATAATGTTGGCTGCGGTCTCTACATTTTGACCGCTGCAAGGAGTGGCATCACGTATTTCCCTTTTTCCATCTACCATTACGCGCGAATGTAGATTCATTTTATCCGGAAGACCATACTTCTTGTTAAAAGGACCTACTGTTGCCGGTAATGCCTTTAATAGAAAAGAAGGAAGGTCTGGATTTACCTTTAAAGAAGTATTGAGACTTCGCTCTGCTGATTGCCAGTAAGAAGTACGGCGAAGAAACCTTATTTGAAATTCAGTCCAGTAACCCCTCCTATTTTTTCTTGATAGCATAACTTTACCATCGTCTTTCCATTGATTTTTCACAACATCATATTTGATGCCGTGTTCAGGAATACTGCTGGTAACTACATTCCCGCCTTCAGCCAGAAAATTCGGAATGGAATATGCTGCTTTAAAAGGGATGTTTTCACTATCAGGTAAAATAAGGGTATCAAAGCGGTTTTTGGTCAAAAATTCAGTGTCAGAGAGACTTTTCGCATCCGCAACAGTTACGTCAACCCCAAGATTCTTTAAACTCTCCTGATACCAGGATAACGGCTTTGTACCATTACCACCCGGAAAACTCTTTTCAAAGAAAATAACTACCCTCTTGCTCTGGATAATTTCTTCTGCCTCTATCAGTGATGTCCCGAAAAAAAGAAATCCTGCATAAACCATTAATAAAATAAATTTACCTGCTTTAGCTTTTACTCCCATAATACCCTCCTCAATCATCAAAACTTAAACTTCCTCAGGTTCTACAGTAACTCCTCTCTTTTTTAATTTACTTTTCCTGTAAATATTCAGTAAAGTACGTTCCATCCTGTCATTGCGAGTCCGCTACAAGCGGTCTCCTCAGCTATCGCTTCGTCAGGCAGGGTGCTCACATCTCGCACCCGACGCTATCTCGTGCTCCTTACTCGTCGCACAGCGTCC
>DAOVGU010000247.1 GCA_030672255.1 bacterium | reverse complement strand
CACGGACGCTGTGCGAGGAGTAACGAGCACGAGATAGCGTTGGGGTGCCAGTGCGATGAATAAAGAGCACTGTTTGGCACGCCCGCCGAGATGTGAGGCGGGCCGGCTTGCCGAAGGCAAGGAGATTGTGAGCACCCTGCCTGACGAAGCGGTAGCTGAGGAGACTGCTATCGCTCCTCGCAATGACACTGCGTGTCAATTTTTAAGATGTATAAAATTACCCTTGTCCCGGGGGATGGAATTGGACCGGAGATTACTGCTGTAACACGAGAATGTATCAACAATCTTGGTTTGCCCATAACCTGGGATCTTCAGGATGCAGGAGAGCTCGCCATCAAGAAATATGGTACACCTATTCCAGAGGCTCTCTTTGATTCTATTAGAAAAAATAAGGTCTGCTTGAAAGGTCCAATTACAACCCCGATTGGTAAAGGATACCGTAGTATCAATGTATCTTTACGTAAGTCCTTAAATCTCTATGTCTGCTTAAGACCTTTTAAGTCCTATCCTGGAGTCAGGTCAAAATATCAAAATATAGATTTGGTAGTGGTCAGGGAAAATACCGAGGACCTCTATTCCGGCATTGAATTTGAGAAAGGGAGGAAGGATACACTGGAGCTTATCAATTTTGTTAAAAAAATAAAGGGGGTAAAGATTCCCGTAGATTCCGGCATCAGCATTAAGCCTATCTCAACTGCTGCTTCAGAAAGGATTGTAAGGTTCGCCTTTGAATATTGCAAAAAAAATAGACGAAAGAAGGTAACCGCGGTTCATAAGGCGAACATTATGAAATTTTCTGATGGCATTTTTTTAGAGGCTGCCCGCAAAATCAGCCAGAGCTATCCGGAGATTGAATATGAGGAAAGAATTGTTGATAACATGTGTATGCAACTAATTCAGAAACCGGAGAAGTATGATCTTTTAGTAATGCCGAATCTCTACGGTGACATTATCTCTGACCTCTGCGCGGGTCTGGTAGGCGGTTTGGGTATGGCTGCCGGTAGCAATATTGGTGAGGATATTGCCATCTTTGAGCCAACCCATGGCAGTGCCCCTAAATACAGGGGAAAAAACAAAGTTAACCCTTCGGCAATGATTTTAGCGGCAGTTTTGATGCTGGAATATCTGGGTGAAGTAGAAGTATCAAGGAAGTTGGAAAAAGCGCTGGCAGAGGTAATCAAGGAGGGGAAATTCGTTACCTACGACCTGAAGGAAGAAGGGGATCCTTCGGTAGTAGGCACGGAGGAGATGGGAGAAGCCATTATAGAAAAATTCAAAACGACATAATCGGCTGCAAAGCAAGCTTTGCCACTACATAACCCCGTATTAAATACGGGGGTAGTTGCCGTCCCTGCGGTGATTCCTGCTTTTGCAGGAAGGGATTGCTTGGCTTTGTTAACTTTTTATTATGGTTACAGTTGTAGTAGGAACCCAATGGGGTGATGAAGGGAAGGGCAAAGTTATTGATTATTTAGCCAAGGGTTGTGATATTGTGGCCCGGTATCAGGGAGGAGCCAATGCCGGACACACCGTCATCACCAATAACAAAAAGCATATCTTCCATCTTATTCCCTCGGGAATCCTTTATCCAGATAAGATCTGTATTTTGGGTAATGGCGTAGTTATTGACCCCGCTGCCTTGCTTTGCGAAATCTCCAATTTAGAAAAAGAGGGAGTTAAATTAAGCAAAAGATTTTTCATCAGTGAGAATGCTCATCTTACCCTCCCTTACCATAAATTGCTTGACCAAATTGAGGATAAAAAACGGGGGAGGAGAAAATTAGGGACCACCGGCCGGGGGATTGGCACAAGCTATACCGACAAGTATGCGCGGTTGGGGATCAGGGTTGTTGACTTCCTTAATGAAAAGGTATTTCGAGAGAAACTGAAGATAAGTCTGAAACTGAAGAACTATCTCCTGAAAAAATATTATGAAGAGAAGGTCTATAATTTAGAGAAAATTTCAAGGGAATACCAGACCTATCGAAAGAAAATAAAAGGATATGTGATTGATACCTCCCTTTATCTTAACCAGGCGCTTAGAAAGAAAAAAAATATCCTGGCCGAGGGGGCGCAGGGAACCTTTCTGGATATTGATTTTGGCACCTACCCTTATGTTACCGCCTCCAATCCCATTGCCGGGGGTGCCTGCACTGGGTTGGGAATTGGACCGACAAAGATAGATAGGGTTATTGGTGTTGCCAAAGCTTATACTACCCGGGTAGGAAGAGGACCATTCCCCACAGAATTCAAGGATGAATTTGGAGAGAAGCTTCGAAAATTAGGTAATGAATTTGGGGCAACTACCGGAAGACCAAGGCGATGTGGTTGGTTTGATGCGGTTTTAGTAAAACAGGCTGGTATTGTTAATGGTCTGAACAGTTTAGCCATAACCAAACTGGATGTTTTGAATAGTTTAGGTAAGATTAAAATTGCCGTTGGATATCGCTACCGGGGAAGAAAAATCGGTCAATTTCCCAACTCTTTTGAAGTTTTTTCTCATTGCGAACCTATCTATGAAGAACTACCTGGCTGGAAGAGGGAACTTTCTGGGATCAAAAAATATGGAGACCTTCCAAAGGAAAGCAAAAATTATTTGAAAAGGATTGAGGAACTAACCCAGGTAAAAATTTCCCTTATTTCCATTGGGCCCGGCCGAGAAGATACAATACTTTTATAAAAGGGTCACACTACATCTTAAAATAACTCTGTAGTGAAGTAAGTACTCAGTGAACCACGTCATTGCGAACGAAGTGAAGCAATCTCGCTGTTTCAAGGATGGGATTGCCACGTCCGCCTGAGGCGGACTCGCAATGACAGGATGGAACGTACTTTACT